>DAISKS010000031.1:1326-7486 GCA_036820845.1 Candidatus Saccharimonadota bacterium | reverse complement strand
TTAGTCGAGCTAATCACAACTTGATGACCACTTGTTAATAAACGCTCTTGTCGCTTATCATCCAATTCGCTGAAAACGTCATCAAGTAAAATAATCGGTTTTTGGCCTGTTATCTGTTCGACTATTCCAACCTCGATAAACTTTATAGCTAATACGATAGTACGCACCTCGCCACGTGAGGCAACGTCTAAGGCGGGGGAGTTATTGAATCTGAATATGACGTCATGTCGATGTGGGCCAGTGCTAGTAAAGCCTAGGATTTTATCTTTCTCGGCGTGAGCATGTAGGTCATTTAATAGCTTCTGTTTTATATCACCGATATAAGTGTGGGAGTAGTGTACTGATACAACGTCGCCAGATTGCGCAATCGAGTTGTACAGGTCATTTAACTGACTATTAATGCGTTCGATGAAGGCAATGCGTTTTTCAATAATATAAGCGCCGTATTCACTTAATGTCACATCCCAGACAAACAAGTTGTCGTTGGAGGGATTAGTCCTCTTTAATAGATTATTTCGTTGCTTCAAAGCCCTTTCATACTTGTGAAGTGCGCTCAAATAAATTGGGTCAAGTTGGCTGATAAAACGGTCTATGAACTGGCGTCGACGGGTAGGTGAACCATGTAATAGACGTAGATCTTCTGGCTCGAATAGCACCACCGGGTACTTATGCTTGGCCAACATTCGATAGGTCACCTTATCGTCAACCGCAACCTTCTTGCGCCCGGTATTTAGATTGGGATCAAATGTAATCAATCTTTTTAAGTGTGAGTCTAGCTCGACATCAATCCGCCACCACGGTGCCCCGCGGCGTAAAATATCACTATCAGAGCCTTTAAATGAAGTGCCTTGGAGGGCTATATAGACCGCTTCTATTAGTGAAGTCTTACCACTACCATTGTCGCCAGTTATGACAGTCACAGTCGGGGATAGATTAAACGAGTATCTATCGTGCGAACGAATATTCTCGATAGAAACTTTTTTAACCACCGTCATATAATTAACTAGCTCTTCAGAGGCATAATTATATGGTAATAGTCAGTCTTGGGATTAGTGGATTTAATAACACATGGTGCAATCTTGCCGCTGAAACCAAACTCCACATCATCGCCGTCAACCACTGCTAATGCCTCACTTAGATAACGGGAGTTAAGGGTGATTTGACCATCACTAGTTACTTTAGCACTAGCTTCAGATGTATTCTCGCCTAACTGTGATGCGACCGAGTGAATTGATAAACTAGATTTTTCTTTGTCAGCTGTCAAAGTAATACTACCTCCTGATTCACGCGCAAATAGACCGGCTACTTTAGTGATACGAATAAATTCTGATTTATTAATAATAATCGTCGTCTCATTACTTTTTGGTACTAGTTGACGATAATTAGGGAAGTTACCATCAATTAGGCGACTGATTATTTCGGCCTCACCAATTCTAAATCTAACTTGAGTTTCATCAAATAAAATATCAATTTCATTCTGATCATCAGTAATATTACGAAGTACTTCTTGTAGGGTTTGAGTTGGGATAATAGCTGATACATCACTCTTTGTTTCTACTAAACAGCGTTCCGCTAAGCGATAACCGTCAGTCGCTGCCAAATATAAACTACCTTCGTGTGAATTCCAATAAACGCCTGTTAAAACTGGTCGGGTACTATCATTACTAGTTGTAATAATAGTTTGTCCAACCGCATGTTTAAAATCATCAACATTTATACTGTATTGAATCGATGATTTCTCATTAATAGTTGGTAGTTCAGGAAAATCATCAGCTATAAAACCGTTAATAATCGATGAATATTTACCACATTTTATATGTAGATTATCATTAACAACTTTTAGTTCAATTGATTCTTTTGGAAGGCTAGAAATAAACTCTGACACAAGTCGAGCGGGTATCGTAATAGCACCCGGTTTAATAATCTTGGCTCCAATATATTGAGTTGAAGCTATTTCTAAATTAGTTGCTGCCACTAATAATCGATTACCGTCAGTACGAAGTAAGATATTACTTAATATTGGTAATTGAGTTTTCGTACTAGCAACTCGCCCAACAGCTGATAACGCACGGTTTAAATTTTCTTGTGTGACTGTTAATTCCATTGTTATTACCTTTCTTTAATTTTCATTTTTTATTGTTATTAATAGGTGTTGTGGATTATGGGTAAAACTTCTATTTAACAGGTTAAATATACGTAAAATAGCTGTGTAAAAGTATGTGGTTGTTCTATGTATTAAAGTTTGGATAACTAGGCTTTTTAAACAACTAAATGAGCTTATGATTTTTGACACCACACTAAATGTGGATGAATTAACACGGTTTACACATTTATTAATTCGCAACTCATTCACACTTTTTACACATGGATTATTTATAATATTAAGCATAAAGTTTCTCCCTTATGGACGATACTTGCTCACGGATTAAATAATCTAATTTAATAGCTTTCTCAATCTTTTCAATAGAGTGAATAGCAGTTGTATGGTCTTTACGTCCTAATTCATTAGCTATTTTAGGAAAGCTTAAATGTAACTCGCTGCGTAAAAGGTACATCGCGATTTGTCGTGGGACAACAATATGTTTGTCACGCTTAGCACCGCAAATCTCATTCAGGTCTAGGTGGAAATGTTTAGCTGTGCGATCAATAATTTGCTTGCTAGAAATATGCTGCGGGCGAGAGTGGCGAATATTACCAAGTAGACCTTCGGCAGTTGAAACATCAGGTTCAATACCTCGCATCTCGGCATAGGCTAGTAATTGGTTTAAAGCGCCTTCAAGTTCCCTGATATTAGTTTTTATATTAGTTGCCAAGTATTCAACTGTATCGCGATTTAATGATACTCCTGATTGCGACGCCTTAATATTAAGGATTGCACACCTAGTTTCGAAATCAGGCATTTGAATATCAATAGTCATACCCATTTCAAAACGACTACGTAAGCGGTCGGTTAGGGTAGGGATACTCTTTGGTGGTTTATCGCTACACATAATAATTTGTTTATTATTTTGGTGCAGGTGATTAAAGGTGTGAAAGAACTCCTCTTGAGTTTTCTCTTTATTAGCGATGAATTGCATATCATCAACAATCAAAACATCAACGTTGCGGTATTTATCAGCGAATCCTTTTTTCTTGAATCTAATATGATCCAAAAATTCACTAACAAAGGTCTCCGAGCTGATATATAAAATCTTTGTTTTTGGACTATGTTTTATAATCTCGTTACCAATTGCCTGCATAAGGTGAGTCTTACCAAGTCCGCTACCTCCGTATAGGTATAAGGGATTATATTTGCTACCAGGGTTAGAGGCCACTGCTTGACTTGCGGTATAGGCTAGGTCGTTACTGGAACCGACGATAAAACTATCAAACGTATAGCGCGGATTAAGGTTGCCGACGGTCGCTGTATTAGTTGTCGGCTGGTTAGTGGATAATAATTCCGCTACTCGATCGTTAACTGGGTCGACGGTAGTTTCACGATTAACACGAGTTTTTTTGCCGGTTGTCTGGATTGTATAGTTAATCTGCCGTGGAGTGACGCCGTTCTTTTCTAGGACGTTTTTAATTTGATCGTTAAACTTAACTTCAAATTGTTTCTTGGCAAATATGTTCGGCACCGAGATTGTAATTGCTTCCTCAGACTGGTCAATTAGTTCAGTATTTTTAAACCAGGTGGTGAAAGTAGCATGCGAAACTGATAGTTCGATTTCACCAAGCACACTTTGCCACAACGCGTGATGCATTACTTAATCACCTCTCCCAAAAAATATCTATTGAGTCTAACTATACCTAAGAACCGGGTTTTCCACAACCTGTTGGATTTACATCAGTTCAAGATGATTAGAGGTTCGATTTATGCACAATTGGCTTCCACCTCAGTAAATATGTGGAAAAACTCAGTCTAACTGGGGAAAGTTTTATATATTAAATAATCCAACAGCCAGAACTTCAAGGTCTAACTTGATAAATAGGGGTAAATAGAGTAGAATAGTGCAGATATGCCAAAAAGAACATTCCAACCACACACACGCCACCAAGCGCGTACTCACGGTTTTAGGGCTCGCATTGCTAGCAAAGCTGGTAGGGCAGTTATTAAGCGCCGCCGTCTAAAAGGTCGCGCCAAGTTAACCGTTTAATAAAGAACGACGCCATAAGCGTCGTCTTTTATTGTTATACTATATCTATGATTCCGTTCGAAAACCGATTCCATGGCCATAAAAGTCTAGCCTATGTCTATAAAAACGGCGAGGCTGTTAGGTCGCGTCTGCTGATCCTACGCTTCATTAGTAATAAGCATCGTTCCAAGTCCAGGGTTGCCGTCGTGGTTAGCAAAAAGGTAATGAAGAGTGCCGTTCGACGTAATCGTATTCGCCGTCGAATTTACGAATATATACGACTACGTTTACCAGAAATATCTGGTATATATGACATGTCTTTTATCGTTACCTCAGGCGAATTACTATCAATTGAACATAGCGAGCTCACTAATCAGATAGATCAACTAATTGATCAAGCTGGTATTAAATAGGGTAGTCGACCTACCAAAATAGCCAGAAACTGCTATAATGGGTGGCTAGTATAGCAGTTTTTCGGGAGTTTTCTGTGGATATTTTTCAACTATTTATTGTTCAACCAATCTTTAACCTACTAGTGGCTATTTATAGCATTATTCCAGGTGGCGATTTCGGTGTCGCTCTAATTATATTTACCATTCTGGTGCGTTTTGCTATGTGGCCATTGCTAAAAAAGCAGCTACATCAAACCAAGGCAATGCAAAAAATGCAGCCAGAATTGGCTAAAATCAAGCGCGAAACCAAAGGCAATCGTCAACTGGAAAGTATGCGTATGATGGAACTGTACAAAAAGTACGACATCAACCCGTTCAGTTCGATTGGCTTGCTGTTTATTCAGCTGCCGATTTTTATCGCCCTTTATCAAGTTATCCAGATATTTACCTTGCACCGTGACAAGATTGACGCTTATACCTACGTCTTTTTAAAAGGTCTCGGCCCAGTTCATGAGTTGATTGTTCATCCTAACAGCTTTAATAATATATCGCTTGGTGTCATCGACCTTAGTAAACAAGCGTTCAGCTCTGGTATCGCCAATGTTAACTGGGTATTACTAATACTTGCTATCGTATCGGCGATTACGCAGTACATTATGGCCAAACAAACTGCGCCGAAACAGAAATCAAAGAAGCGTTTGCGCGACATTATGAACGAAGCTGCCGACGGCAAACAAGCCGACCAAGCCGATATGAATGCTGCCATGATGGGCTCGATGACCAAGTTCTTACCGATTATGATGTTCTTTATCATGATTGCCTTGCCAGGCGCCATAGTACTTTACTATACGATTTCAAATATCGTAGCTGTTGTTCAGCAGCGCAGTATTCTAAAGTCTGATGTTGAGGAAATGATAGAAATTGCCGATGAGGCAGAAGATATCACGCAAAATAAAAAAGCCACCGCCAAAGCGCGGGCCAAACAGGCCGAAGAGGCCACAGTTATTAGGATAAAAGCCAAAGATAACTCTCCTAGAAAAGATAAGAAAAGGAGGAAATCATGAACCGAGAAGAATCAGTGCAATTTGCACAAAAGTATCTAGAGGACCTGCTATCGTTCTTTGGCGCCAACATCACCGTATCGTCGACCTATGAGGATGACGTGATTGAGCTTTCTGTGCCATCTAACGAAATGAACAGTATTTTAATCGGTCGTAACGCCGAGACTTTGCGCAGTCTACAGTATATCGTTTCAACTATCCTGCGCAACAAAGAAGCCGAGTTAACCCGCGTTAATATTGACATCGCTGATTACAAGAAACAGCGTGCCGATAGGATTGCCCGTCAAGCACGGGACTGGATTGAAGAAGTTCGCAAAACCGGTGATTCCAAAATTGTTGATCTAAACGCGGCCGACCGTCGCGTCGTTCATAAGGTCGCTGGTGAGTATGGCGATATTCGTACTTTTTCAGAGGGCGAAGGTCGTGATCGACGCCTAACTATCGCTCAAGAAACTAGCTAGTCTTTAACTTCTGATTTCAGCGCCTGCATATAAACGGCATGGGTCTGTTTTGCAGTTCGACTCCAGGAATATTTAGCTAGTTGTTTATAGCCACGTTTGACTAGGTTAGCGCGTAATTTATAGTCACTTAT
>DAISKS010000031.1:0-1226 GCA_036820845.1 Candidatus Saccharimonadota bacterium | reverse complement strand
TCAACTTCTTGCAGGTAATTCAAAATCCGCTCGATATAAGTACCGGTTGAACTACTAATAATACGCGCGTCGATGACGATGTGTTTCACTTATGTAATTATATCAATAATCTAGCGTATCGACTCAAGGTAATCTCGGACGACACTGGATTTACCGCTCCAGAAACGACCGTTCTTAACGGCTTCTGGTTTTTCGCGTATGGAGTTCATGTGCTTTGTAGTGGCAAACACCTCAGTCCCATTACTTGATTTCGTATCCATGACGCCGATTTTGCCTTCCTTGGATTTTGCTACAAAGAAATGGTCACGAGACGTCTTGGCTGAGTATCCATTTTCGGAATTCCTACCGATAAAGAGCGGTTCTTCGCCATTGTTGATATGACCGACAATCTCCGCGCGACCGTCTTTGGTGTGATGGGTAATCAAGGTAGTGTGCTCATTCTCGCCGGCAAGTGTGGCATCTACAACTGAAAAGAAGTCATCCCCGGCCTTAATAGTGGCTATCAGGTCTTGAAATACGCCCTCCGGGCGGTTATACGCAAAGTTCATGGGCAGTATTTCTTCTTCAAGTACAATACTCGAGCCGGCCGTTAACTCAACTGATCCATAGGCATCGCGAAGTTCACTTGCTAATTCGGCAGGTGATTCCACTTTCTTTTCTTGACTAAGTTCTGGTGACATCGTGGTGGCTTCCTTGTTTTTTGTTTTTACAATCTAATAACTATATATTAGCACAAAAACATTAATTTGTCCATATTATTTTATAATTATAAAAAACAGGGGGTTATAGACCCATTGTGTCTAGGATGGTCCCAACTAGACTAGACTTTGCGCTCCAGAATTGAATTCCGCCGACAGAGTTATCGATAGTTTCATATTGTTTCCTTGCCGTAAACACATGCGTATTACCGACTGTACTGGTATTTGCAATATACACAGTGTTTTCAGTATCTAGGACTACGAAACGCTCGTCACCAACTACGATTGGCTGATCATCCTCTATAATGGCGCATATTTCGGCGCGCCTACCATCCTGGCTGTGCGTTACGACTACAGCCGCGTTTGCGGTTCCATCCGGCCCTTGGCCGGTCTTAACGATAGAATAGTAGTCCTGGCCAGCCCTGATCACGGCTAATAGATATTGGGTGACATCTTCTGCTTTATTTTGGCAGCCATCGATAGGAAGTTTTTTATCGATTTCATAGATTTTGCTTGGTTGGAGTTTTT
>DAISKS010000030.1:2196-7739 GCA_036820845.1 Candidatus Saccharimonadota bacterium | reverse complement strand
CGTTGGCGGAATGAACCACCACCGTTGTTGCCGCCGCCGTTGAAGTCACGACGTGGTCGGTCTTCTTTAGGGCGGGCTAGGCTGACGCTGATTTCGCGTCCGTCTAGGTCCTTACCGTTTAGCTGGTCAACAGCTTTTTGGTTGTTAGCTTCGTCGGTATATTCAACGAAACCAAAACCCTTGCTGCGGCCGCTATCGCGGTCAGTAATAACTCGTGCGCTTGATACTTCTCCGATTTGCTCGAAAAAGGCCTTTAGAGCATCGTCAGTTGTAGCGTAGGCTAGACTGCCGACAAAAAGGTTTTGTTGTGCCATTGTTATGGGTACTCTTTTCTTCTTATCTGATTTACTTATCGTCAGATCGACCGCTTTTGCGATAGTTTGCGAAGAAGAGAATTTACCCTCAAGAGGTAAGCGCTCGCTCTTTTGCCCTATATACGCGTGTGCTTCTGAACAACATTATTTAAGCATAGTTTGACGATAATTACTAGTAAAAAAGTCAACAATAGACTAAGTTGCTTGCGTTAATAATGCAAATACTGGATAATAAGCTTATGGCTGGTGCGCAAAAGGGGTAACCTTTGCGCTAAAACAAACACAGCATTTAAAACAAAAGTGCCCCGGGTGGGCGCGCAACAGCACAATATTCACCCCTGGAAAACGGGGTGAATATTTGTTATAATCTTTTGCGTGCAGAGCTGTAGCTCAGTTGGAGAGCCTTCAGCGAAAATAATGCGTAAGCGCTCTAGCCAACTGATATAATTAGCTGGTTGTCGCACTGCACAATAATTTATGGGGCTGTAGCTCAGTTGGCTAGAGCGCTTCCATGGCATGGAAGAGGTCCAGGGTTCGAGTCCCTGTAGCTCCACCAAGAGTTCCTTAATTGAACCGTTGACCTCGTCGATGGTTCTTTTCTTCATATTGGTGTCCGATTATTCCACCAAAAGCGCTTTAGTTGAACCACTAATAGCATAGGCGGTTTTTTCTTTTTTGAATAATTTGTCGATTTAGGCAGGTTTATAACGCTTGTGCGCATGAGGGGTAGTTGGTAGTATATTGTGAGTATGCAATAAGGAAACTTACATTATGTCGCCGAATCAGAATGATAGCCAAAGCCAATCGCAGAATCTAGACAGCGCCTCTTCGCCGCTGGACGTCGAGAATAGTAGTGCCGAACCACTATCTCGAGTACCAGTATTAACGGTAGCTCAAACGTCCGTTAAAAATCACAAGCTGACTATCTGTGCCTTGGTTTGTATAGTGTTTCTATGCCTTTGCTTAGCTATTGCCGCTGTAATTATGTCGACCAATCATCTTCCCGCCGTTAGATCTGATGGTGTAAACATAAAACGCGCGGTGGAACGCTGGAGGAATGTGTCAACGGGTGCAGAACATACGTGCGCCCTTAGCTACAATTATCAAGTCTACTGCTGGGGTAGTAACTACTCGGGTCAGCTAGGTAACAATTCCAAAGAAGATAGCCAAATTCCAGTTAAAGTTGATGTGAATGGAGTTCTCAACGGTATGACTATTAAGTCTATATCATCAGGCGACTATCATACATGTGCCATTGCATCAAATAGTCAAGCCTACTGCTGGGGGAGAGGTTTGAATGGCCAGTTGGGTAACAACTCCAGAGAGGATAGTAATATCCCAGTTGCGGTGGATACCAGAGGCGTCCTTGTTGGAAAGCAAATTAAGACAATCTCAGCAGGAGGAGATCAAGCTTGCGTAATCGCATCAGATGATCAGGCATACTGCTGGGGTCTTAATAATTTTGGTCAACTAGGTAACAACGTCAAATCAGACAGAAGTCTAATCCCGGTCGCCGTAGATACAGAAGGCGTTCTTAGTGGCAAGAATATTTATTCTATTGAAATGGGCTCCAATTATACATGCGCTATTGCTTCTGATGAAAAAGCGTACTGTTGGGGTTTGAATACTGGTGGTACACTCGGCAACGGCAATCAGACCAGTAGCCTTGTGCCGGTCGCCGTGGATACTAATGGAGTTCTAAGATCTAAGAAAATTAAGTCAATTGCGGTGAGCTCCTTAACAGCTTGTGTTGTAGCATCGGATGATTGGGTATACTGCTGGGGCGATGATATTGACGGCCAGTTGGGCAGGAATGTCGACTATATACTGCAAGAATTTGTTCCAGTTCCTGTCGATAATAGTGACGCTCTAACGAATATGACAATTGAGTCAGTTTCGGTTAGCAGCAAAAATACTTGCGTTATAGCCTCGGACAAACAGGTCTATTGTTGGGGTGGTAATTCTTTTGGACAACTAGGGGCAGGCTTCTCGAATGACGAGTCACTACTTGTCCCTGCAAAGTTTAATGACGGTGGTATCTTTAAGGGTAAGACGATAAGTCTTATTTCAGTCGGCTCGCGACATACTTGCGTTATAGCCTCAGACGAAGCTATTTATTGCTGGGGTAGTAATAGTAGTGGTCAGCTTGGGAATGATTCATATACGGACAGTGAAACTCCTGTTATGGTGAAGTCAGAAGTTCATTAGGTGCTGGGCGAACCTTGTATCGTAACTAGGAGGCGTGATTTGAAGGCTGGTGGGTTATAATTATACTAATGCTTAAAGAATATATTCAGAAACGGCTTGAATCCAGTGTCGTTAAATATTTCAAAAAACATCCAGAGGTTAAACTGGTGGCAGTTTCTGGTAGTGTAGGCAAGACTAGTACAAAAGTGGCTATTGCTACAGTTTTGTCAGAGAAGTTTAGAGTTCGCTTACACGAAGGTAATCACAATAATTTTCTTAGCGCGCCACTAGCGATTTTAGGTGTTGAATACCCTGAGAATATCAAGAGTTTAAAGCAGTGGCTAGCAGTTTTTCGCGCCATCAAACAACGTATTAATAGTCCGACTGATGTCGACGTAGTTGTTCAGGAACTAGGTTCGGACAGAATCGGCGAAATTGCGCATTTTAGTACATACCTAAAACCAGACATCGGTGTTGTTGCGTCCGTCGCTCCAGAGCATATGGAATTTTTCCTTAACTTAGATAATGTCGCCAGAGAGGAGTTAGGCGTAGCTAACTTTTCTAAACATGCCATCATCAACAAGGACGATATCGACGGTAAATTTGCCGTTTATATGACTAATAATAATATGAATACATATGGCACCAGTGCAACCGCCGAATATAACTTTGTCGCCGCTAACTACACCATCAAAAACGGCTATGTCGGTTTGTTTAATGCACCAGAATTACCAGACCCGATGCCAGTAACGATTAATGTTATGGGTGAACATATGCTACGACCAGCCATAGCTGCTGCTGCTGTGGGCGCCGAACTGGGTATGAATCCGTCAGAACTGGTCAGGGGTATGGCTAAAGTAAGGCCAATTCCTGGACGAATGAATAAACTAAGAGGAGCTGAAAATTCGACTATTATCGACGATACATACAACTCTAGCCCGTCTGCAGCCGTGTCAGCCCTTCGTGAAATTTATAAAATATCTGCCCCACAGCGCATAGTTGTCTTTGGTGACATGAATGAGCTAGGAGCAACATCAGCCGAAGAGCATAAAAAACTAGGCGAGTTATGTGATCCGAATAGTTTAGCGTGGGTGGTAACAGTTGGACCACAGTCTATGCAATTCTTGGCGCCTGCCGCTAGAATCAGGGGGTGTCAGGTGCGTAGTTTTGATAACGCCATTACGGCTGGTGCATTTGTTCATGCAGTATTAGAGAAAGGGTCAGTAGTTCTATTTAAAGGTTCTGAAGGCGGGGTTTATCTGGAGGAGGCGGTTAAATTAATTCTTCATTCATCTGAAGATGAAAAGCAATTAGTCCGTCAATCTGATATCTGGAAGTCTCGCAAGCGAAAATTCTTTTCAAGATTTTCCTAAGTCTAAGTATACGACCACTACCATTACGAAATGGCTTATGCTAAGCTAAGGTTAATAATCAATATAACAAGGATTTCTCATGCAAGAAGAAAACCCCAACTCTGAACAATCAATAGAAAATAGTTTCGACGATCAGCCAAATGAAGTTGCACCGGAGTCTACTAGCGAATCTGGTTTTCAACCGTTTAATACGCCTGTCAATAATCAACCCGATCCGATTGCGACGAGTCCCAACAATACTGTAACTCCCGTTACCGGCGAGCCAATTGCCCAGCCAATAATGAGCGATGCGCCTCAATCTAATACCCCCGACCAGTCTCAGTTCGTAGGAGCTGGACTAAACACGCAACAGATTTACCCTGCACCTGGTACTCCGCTATCACCACAAAACTCAGTTGACCAATCTGGTTTACTGCCAAAGAAAGTATGGTGGAAGACCAAAGCGGCCATTATAGGCATAGTTGCAGCGGTAATAGTTGTAATAGGTGGTGGTATAGGTGTATTCGCGTATACATCGTACCAAACTCCAGAAAAGGTGCTAGCCGATTCTATTATTAACGTCTTTACGGCCAAAGCGTCAATTTATAAAGGTAAATTAGTTGTAGATAATACAGACTCAAAAGTTAAAGTTACTGTCGACGTCACTACCAAACAGGCCAAGTCGGCCGGTAGTCTTGAAGCGCAGGTTACAATAGTAGCTGACAGTAAAACCTATAGTGCAACTGGCGATGCTTTGTTCGATGATAAGGGTGACCTGTACTTCCGCGTCGGCGGTTTAACTAAAATTGTATCCGAAGCAGAGACGGCTTACGGCATTCCAAAGGATTCTCAAATCGTTGTAGCAATCGATAAAACCGTCAAAAAGATTGATAATACTTGGATCAAGATATCAAGCGACGATCTTAAGGAATTTAGCGAAGGTTATGCCACGACTCAGAATTGTGTGACCGATACCATAGAAAAATTCAAAAATGATGATGCCGCCATTCAGGAAGTGGCGACACTATACCGTAAGAATTCATTTATCGTTATTAAAAAAGAACTTGGCACCAAAGACGGAAGCTTCGGTTACGAAGTCAAGGGTGATAGTGCCGCTTTGAAAACCTTCACAAAAGGTCTAAAAGATACGAAAGTATACAAGTCACTCCAAGACTGCGACAAGACCTTTGTCGTGAATGAAAACGATATCGATACCACCAATAGTACGTCTAGTGACGACGCCAAGGTTGAGCTATGGATTGACACCTGGTCGCATCGATTAACCAAGATCGATATTTCTAGTACAAGTAAAACATCCCCTGGTTCACTGGTGCTAGAGGCAAAATACGACGAAACAGTGACTATCAAGGCTCCAGCTAATTCGATATCACTAGCTGAACTTAAGAGCTATATCGAAGAAATCTCAACTTCTCTATCATCACTGTACCAAACATCGTCATCTAGTATGTATGACTCATCTACATACCCCGATGTACCTACGTCCGTAGAACTCTAGGTTTCGACAAGTGGTAGCCACTAGATAAGTTTGCTATACTAGCTTGCATATGAAGCGTTATAATCCGACTGACATCGAGCAAAAATGGCAGCAAACCTGGGACGAGCAGGGAACTTACAAAGCTGACTTAAATAGCGATAAGCGCAAATATATTGCGATGAGCATGTTCAATTA
>DAISKS010000030.1:0-2096 GCA_036820845.1 Candidatus Saccharimonadota bacterium | reverse complement strand
AAATGGTCGCAGTGGCTATTCGTACAAATGCACAAAAACGGTCTGGCTTATCAAGACAGTCGTATGCAGTGGTGGTGTGATAAGTGCCAAACCGTACTTGCTAATGAACAGGTGATTGATGGCAAATGTTGGCGTCACGACAGCGCAGACGATCCCGAGGTCACCAAGCGTGAAGTCAAGCAATGGTTCTTTAAGATCACTGAATATGCCGACGAAATGTTGCAGGCGACCGATGCACTGGATTGGTCAGAAGTAGTTAAAACTGCCCAAAAGAATTGGATTGGTAAATCACAAGGCGCCGAGATTGATTTTAATGTCAAAGATAGCGACGTTACTATTAAAGTGTTTACCACTCGACCCGACACTATCTTTGGTGCGACCTTTATGGTTTTGGCACCTGAACACCCAATGGCTAGCGGTTTAACGACAAACGACAATCGTAAAACAGTCGACGACTACATGAAGCAAGCAGCCAAAAAATCTGAAGTCGAACGCGTCAGCGAGAGCAAAGATAAAACCGGTGTCTTTACTGGCAGCTATGCTATCAATCCAGCTAGTGGTGAGGAAATCCCAATTTGGATTGCTGATTATGTGCTGTATGGTTATGGCACCGGTGCTATTATGGCAGTCCCAGCTCACGATGAACGTGATAAAGAATTCGCTCTTAAGTTTGATATCGATATCAAAGAAGTTGTTTTGCCTCACCGAATTGATGAAAACAATCCACCTCAGGATGACAAGGATCAAATAGTACGTCAACAAGTTCATGGTATTGTCTATGATCCAAAAACCGATAAATACCTCTGTGTTGAGTGGAAAAAATTCCCTTGGACGGCATTTATCGTCGGTGGCGTCGAGGATGAAGATGGTGGCGACATTATTGCCGCTGCTAGGCGCGAAATTTTGGAAGAGACCGGTTATAAAAATATCAAACCAATTCGTGTATTAGGCGGTCAAGTTATCTCCGAATATTACGCCGCACACAAAGATATCAATCGCAAGGCCCTAGTGAATGCTATTCTATTCGAATTAATTGACAACCAGCGGGATGAGGTTTCCGAAGAGGAAGCTGCCAAAATGTCGCCGATTTGGTTAAGGCGAAGTGAAATCACCAAAGAGCGCATGACTTGTGCTGAACTTGACCTATGGTGGGCTCGTGTCGACGATGAACTAGCTTGTTATAACGGCGAAGGCATCATGATTAACTCAGGCGAATTCAACGATATGCAATCCAGTGAAGCGCGTGAAAAAATCGTCGATTGGCTAGAGCAAAAGGGAATTGGCCAAAGTAAAATCACCTTCAAAATCCGTGACTGGAGCGTCAGTCGCCAGCGTTATTGGGGTGCACCAATTCCAATTATCAACTGCAAAGAACACGGTCCAGTATTGGTTCCAGAAGAGGAATTGCCAGTTATATTGCCAGAATTAACTGATTTTGTGCCAAGTGGCGATGGTCGCAGTGCCCTGGCTCGCGCGACTGATTGGCTGAACGTCAAATGTCCAGTTTGTGGCGAACCGGCCGAGCGTGAAACTGATACTATGGATACCTACATCTGTAGTAGTTGGTATTTCTTGCGCTATTTGGATCCACATAATGACCAGCAGATTTTTGACAGTGAAGTCGCTAATAAGTGGATGCCAATCGATTTCTATAACGGTGGTGACCATGCCACAGCACATATGATTTATGCGCGTTTTATGACTCGATTCTTACATAAAATTGGCAAGATTGATAACCCAGAACCGTTCAGGCGGTTCCTGTTTAACGGCAAGGTTACCGCCAGTGACGGCACGATGTTCAGTAAAAGTAAGGGCAACGGGGTTGATCCACTAGAAATTATTAACAGTGGATATGGCGCCGATTCATTGCGTACCTACCTAATGTTCGCCGCGCCGCTTGACCTATGGATGCGTTGGGACCCTCAAGGCGTACCGGGTACTTACCGGTTCTTGAATCGTATCTGGAATCTAGTCCAAGAGTATTTAGAATTAAAAACTAATGACTCCAAGTCCGAGGCACCGCTCAAAATCATCCACCCAGTTATCATGAAGGTGACTCACGACCTAGAAGAGCAAAAGTACAATACTGCCATAGC
>DAISKS010000029.1:3387-7751 GCA_036820845.1 Candidatus Saccharimonadota bacterium | reverse complement strand
ACAGTACAAAAACCACTACCAATTGCCACGTCTTGATACGCTGCAATTGATAGATGCTGTGTTTGACTTGCCTCTTGTTAATCACTATTCTGCCCACCTAAAAGTTAAATTTAGTATATCACGCTGTTTTTGCTGTACAAATTAAACTTGGCCGTACCAATTAGCAAAACAAAGGCGGCAGCGACCATAAAGAACAGCCTCATCCCCTCGACCGCACCCCAATTACTAACAAAGACCAAAAGAAACAGACAGGCAATGGCAGCACCAAGGTTAGCTAGTGCGTCACTGATGCATAGATATAATATACGATGCCCAGAAAGGTCGGCTGCGTCAAAGACGCCTCTCATAAAGGCCATATTATAACCAGTAGTTGCAACCTCGTTGGCAACATTAGTATTGACGATTGAAAAAACATTGTTTGAAAACGCACGACCAATGTGTACAGCCGCATTAGCTATGACGCTAATTTTTAGCAATCCCCCGCCACGACTGTTATCGATTAATTTACCATAGGCATAAGAGGCCAACAGCGCAGTGACGATAGTAACAGATGACAAGATACCTAATTTTACGTAAATATCCCAGCCATGACCCGGAAAAACCGCTACGACGATGAATAGATGCCAAACTGTACCAGTCGTGACAATGTCAAAGCCGACACCAGTTTGAGCAATTAAATTAGATAGGTTTGACTTAATCGGAAAACCCTTGAAGTGCATTTTTTGATGAGTCTCGACTGGTTCCATTGATCTGAACAACGGTATAGCCGATAAAACAAAGAGTATAGCTGCCAACCACATCACCATCGGCAGGCCGAATTTTAAGGCGATCACACCACCGATAATCGGACTAACGCCAATAGAAACTTTTTCGAGTATATTCATGAAGGCAATTTCTTTACCAGCGTGTTCGACGTTCTTGACCTTTGAAAAATCAACCATGTAACTATTCTTGTAAATAGTTGATGACAGGGCTACGAAAACTCCCCAGATAATAATACTGGTTAACCCATAAGTACTTAGCATCCCAAGAGCCGTTAGAGCTGGCACATATAGTAGATTGCTGACGAGTATACCGTGCTTGGGACCAAACCGTGAAATCAACATACCGGCTAAGAAAGTTAACGGTATCTTTGCCAGATAAAAATAAACCCAAAAGGCAGCGATAAACGGTATACTGTAGCCACTCTCGTACATAAAAACTGTAGTAAAGCCAGAAACGATATTAAGGGCAATAACCCTGACTGTGCGCGAGGCATATAATTCAGCAATCTCGGAAAAAGTGGCATATCGCCAGAAATGCCTACGCTCAATAATACGGTATAAAAAGTCTCGAATCATCAAATTTTATATGGTTATGCTTTATCTATTACAACACAGACGAGACCAAAACTAAAGTGTTATACTGTATCTAATGAATATATATTTTTCCGGAATTGGTGGCGTCGGCATCGGGCCGCTTGCCGAAATCGCCTTGGACGCCGGTTACAACATAAGTGGTTCGGACCCTAATGAGTCACTAATTACAGAACAATTAAAACAACGCGGTGTTGCTATTTGCCAAAACCAAGACGGCGAATACTTAATCGAGCAACACTATACCAATCCAATTGATTGGTTTGTTCATACTTCCGCCCTACCAGACAGTCATCCGGAGCTTGTCAAAGCCCGCGAACTGGGCATCAAAACTGCCAAGCGTGATGAGTTATTGGCTTTTATCATCAAAGAAAAAAACTTGAAACTACTGGCCGTCGCCGGTACGCATGGCAAGACCACTACTACTGGTATGTTAATTTGGACACTACAACAACTTGGCGTACTAATCAGTTATTCCATTGGTACGACTATCAGTTTTGGGTCAAGTGGCCGACTCGACCCAAATAGTGAATACTTCGTTTACGAATGCGATGAATTCGACCGTAACTTCCTGGCCTTCCATCCGTACGCTGCCATTATAACGTCGATTGACTATGATCACGCCGACACTTACCCTAATCCTCAGGACTACCTCGATGCTTTCAAACAGTTTGCTTCACAATGTCAGACGGCTATTACCTGGAGCGACCAACACGCCGAGATATTCGATGGTTTAGATAATATCTCGCTTATTGATGACGACCAGCCCGTTCATCTAAAGATAGCTGGTACCCATAATCGTCGCAATGCCGCACTTGTCCAAGAACTGTTAAGTCAAATCAAAATCAACCAAGATACAGATGATATTCTTAGCAATTTCCCAGGCACTAATCGTCGTTTTGAAAAATTAACCGACGGAATCTATACCGACTACGGTCATCACCCAATTGAAATCGCTGCAACTTTGCAAATGGCCAGCGAGTTATCCGACCATATAGTCCTGGTCTATCAACCTCATCAAAACGTCCGTCAACACAAAGTACGCGACCAATATACCAATCAGCTTGAGAGAGCTGAGGTTATATACTGGCTACCGACTTATCTGTCGCGTGAAAATTCTGATTTATCGATACTAAAACCCGAGGAATTAATTGAGAATCTTACTAATAGAGATCGAGTCCACGTAGCCGATTTAAATGATGATTTATGGAACGATATACTACAACTTCGCAACAGTGGTGCCCTGGTTTTGTGTATGGGCGCGGGTAATATTGATAGTTGGCTACGCGATAAGGTTAATTCGTTAACACAGGGTCAGTAGTTACGAAGTTTAGAGCTTCGGGACTCAACGGATCACCACCAAAAGCGTCGACCGATTTTATCTTTTGCGTTCGCTGATTGTAGAGTGTTTTGAAATCCTTGATGACTTTCGGATTCAACTCACCGAATGAAGAAAAAGCTGTGAAACCGCTGTCTTCGTTTATAGATTGGGCACGAACACTCTTGTAACCCGGACGACTTAGGTCCAACTGAGCGGTACCGCTACTATTATACAAAGCCATGCTAATCGTCGTTATAACGATTGCTAAGACTATCGAAGATGTTATAAAAACAAAGAACTTGTGACGATTTTTGAAAGATATGATTTCTTCTAGGGTTGATTCTGACATATTACTTATTCCCCTTAGTTGCCGCTATGTACTCGGCCTCAAAGTTGTCTAATTCAACCCTATACTGTTCAATATATTCATTCAACTTTATGACATCGTCATGTAGTTTAATTCTGGATTGACGCGCTTTGTCAACGGCGGTATAGAAAGCTGTCGGCTGTTTGAGACAGTTGGTTTTTATAGCGCCAGACAAATTCGATTCATAGCTAATGTAGTCAGAGCGAAATTTATTCAAGATTCCACTGTAACTACTGGAAATTGCTTTTAAAATATCATTACTAAACCCATTATTGGCAATGCGTCCATTAAAGCCAGTCATTAGTTTCGTTAAGGCCGACTCATACTCCTGACCCATATTAACCCTTAATAGTGCGTCACTGGCGTGGAGTTGATTTAATGTATTTGTGGCAGAGGTACAGTTGGTCAATACAGTATTAATCTGATCCTGAGTCATTGGCTCGTCCTGGGCTGAAACTTTCACCATCAAACCGAAACCAACCAGCGAGGCGGATAGTAGACTAAAGACGAGGAATCTTTTTGACAATTTCATACTGATACTATTATCTAGACTTGGGGCTATTTGGTCAATGAAAGTAATGTTTTTAACAACTTAATTACTTTGCAACTTATTCAAATCTAGTTGAATATTCATATCTTTTAGCTGTTGGGTGGTGATTGTTTGGTTACCGGATTGCCCCTGCATACTTTGAAGTATTTTTGATGTAAAATCCTGAGTTAACTTGTCTAAGCCACCGTTCTTCATAAACTGATCGAAAGCGTACCAAGACAGGAACCCAAAACCTAAAATTATCACAGTTGTCAGCACCGAAAACCACAACAATGTTCGTGAAGCAAATTTTCGATATTTGGCAGCGTCAATCAGTTCGTTGCCGTGCTTATCGCGCATGCCACCCGATACAATAACCGATAGATCTATCATTGCCCAAATACCAAAACCACCGAACGTTAATAGTTTTAGTAGCCCGGTCCAATATTTACCCAGGTAGAATCGGTCGACACCAAAAACTCCCCACATAAAACTAAAGAAGAAAGCTGCTAGATAATGTTTGCGCTTCACGTTATCAACCACCGGGGATTCTACTTCTGGCTGTGGATGATTAGCTGGCGAATCTTGGTCGGGTTGCATATGATAATTATACTATTACGCTTGTGTATTTCCCTCATATTTAGCACCGCGAACTGCTTTCACTACAGTAAATGCGGCGGTTACCAGGACTATAACTAAAATCCAAGCGCTATTAAAGATACCTATCTTGTCGCTTAAGTAGCCAAATACTAAGGCTATAGGTATAAAAATAATCGTCGTAAAACTACTAAT
>DAISKS010000029.1:1329-3287 GCA_036820845.1 Candidatus Saccharimonadota bacterium | reverse complement strand
AATAATAATGCATTAATCGGTCCATAGAGCCCTATTGGCGTTGATAGAGCTATTAGCCATATCTGATCAAACTCAAAGACTATTTCACTTATTAAACCTGTTAAGACCGCCGCAAGAACCAGATAAATGACTAACCGGCTATGAATAATGACTTTGAATATTTTCTTTACTTGACTAATAAAAGGTGTTTTGTGCTCTTCTTTGTGTCTGAGGTGTAGCTTGGGTTCCCGAAAGAATAGTAAAAATATAATAGACATCAGGGCAAATGGTATGGTCATTAGGTACGACTGCCTCAAGCCGAACACCTGCCCCGCCCAACCACCGATTATCGACGATACCATCAAGGCCAGGCCCTCGACTAACGTGACTCTACCGTAGTACTTTTCGTATAATTTTGCCGAGCCTGTATCTTCAATAAGTAAGTCATAGACAACCGAATCATACATACCAGAATATAGCGCTATGTATATACCGTAAAAAACTGTCGATACGTAATAGACCAGTAAACCGTTGCTTACGCCAGCCACCAGTGAACATAGAGCCATCATAAATCCAGAAATCACCAACATTGCCTTGCGACTCCATCGGTCGGCAAAAATTCCCGATGGTATTTCGAATAACAGCATAGTGGCCAGGTACAGCACCACCATAATGGCAATAGTGGTACTGTTAAAGCCTATAGTAGTCATGAAAATCTTTTCAACGGCATACCAAAATACACAACTCTGCAAAAAAGCCGCTATATACAGAGGAAGAAGTCGGATAAGAACCCGTCTATTAGGATTATTCATATCTAAGGCGTTAAGCGGTTGATATCCCTAGGGAAGAGACAGGCTTCTTTGACGTTCGATAAGCCAATCGTCTTTTGGACTAGACGATCGATACCAAAGCCACAGCCACCGTGTTGTGGTAGGCCGTACTTGAACGCTTGCAGGTAATATTTGAAACCTTCATGTTCAACATCTAGGCCAGCCTTTTTCATCTGTTCGACCATTTTCATATAGTTGTTTTCGCGCAGTGGCACAGTCGCGATTTCTAGCCCGCGGAATAATAGGTCTCCCCATAATACCGTGCCGTCTTCGACGTCTAACTTGTGATAGAACTTGCCCGCTTCGATTGGGAAGCGAACGGCATAAACTAGGTCGGAACCATTTTGTTTTTTGGCATAGTCACTTATCCAGCGTTCTTCGTCAGGAATTAAGTCTTTTTCCTGAGTGGTGTCAGTTTTAGTCGCCTTGGTATACAAGTCGTGGATTTCAGCAATCGTAAAGCGTGGCACCTTTCCGTCCTCAGGTAACTTCAATTCTGGTGCGTTTAGGCTACGTAAACTGTCAGCATGTTCGTCATAAACCCGCTTTAAAACAGCTTGCGTCATATCACCCACCATATCCAAAACTTCATCATGACCTGACACGAATCCCATTTCGATATCAAGCATCGTAACTTCGGTTAAGTGGCGCGTGGTAGCGCTGGGCTCGGCACGATAGGAATGTCCTATTTCGAACACACGCTCGAAAGCACCAACCATAATTTGCTTATAAAACTGCGGGCTTTGCGCCAAGGTAGCTACCTTACCAAAATAATCCATTTGGAAAACTTCGGCACCGCCTTCGGTGGCTTCGGCAAGTAACTTTGGTGTATCGATTTCAATAAATTCATTTGTGCGCAAAAAATCACGAATATAATGTGTTAGATCAGCCCTGATTTTGAATATTTTTTGCTCTTGTAGGTTACGTACATTTAGTGGTCGATGTTCGAATAGAGTATCCAAATGCTCGGACTTATGTGAAATTGGTTTGTCGACTTCGATCGGTGGTTCATCAACAACCGGCATCTCGACAAAAACCTCAACGTCATGTAATTCGACTCCACCTGGAGCGCGCTCGTCCTCAACGACTAATCCAGTCAAATCCAGAACTGTCCCGATTTGTAGACCGCGCAACTTTTCTATTTCGATA
>DAISKS010000029.1:0-1229 GCA_036820845.1 Candidatus Saccharimonadota bacterium | reverse complement strand
ATTATTATCTGATTGATGCCACATTATCATCTTGGCACTATTTTAACACCAATAGACCACTGGTGTATACAATTAGACGTCTTCGCGTTTGTCGGGATGGTTATTACCGCGTGGATTACGTAGGGCAACTTGGCGCAAATCATCGTGAGCATCAAATTCATCAATAATCTTGCGTCCTAGTAATGCTTCGACGACATCCTCGAGTGTAATTATACCGACGGTTTCACGGAATTCATTAACGACTATAAACATGTGGTGACGAGTTCGTAAAAATGCTGCCAGAGCGTGCTGTAAGGTCTGATCTTGACGGATATAAAAAACCTTTGGGTCCATCGCCTTTCTGGCGGTCGTCGATTTCTTGATGTCCAAGGCTAGTAAACTACTAAGGTACAAAATACCCACCACATGATCGATATCGCCATCGGTTACCGGCAGGCGGCTGTGGCCGCTCTTATGCAACCCGTCCAACGTCAATGGACCCAAGAACTCTTCGGCTTTGATACTGTCAATGACACTACGCGGTGTCATAATGCTACTGACAAGCTTGTCGCCAAATGACAGGCCATGTACAATTAACTTTCGCTCATCTGGCGATAATACGCCCGGTGATTCGTCAATCAAGTGCTGTAATTCTTGGCGCGAGTCGATGCGGGACGACTGCATCATATCGCTGGCTGGCACGTTACGAATTAGCTTAAATACGACAGATGCTTTTTCAACTAATTTAATTGCGTAGGGTTCTAGTCTGTTATATACCTTCTGCGCTAGTAACCGTACGAAGCTAATTCGAGCAAACTGACCGTATTCTAGCGCTACCACTACTGCCATTACGATACCAACAAACCAGCCCGACCAAGCCACGCTCAGTAGGACAAATAGCACCAAGAATAAGGCCGACAGTACTCTTTGTAAAGATAAAATATCAATCAACATATCCGAACGCTTCAAATCCCGGATAGCTTCTTCGTCGCCCATATTTGAGCGCCTAGTTAGTTCAAAGCGACTATACTGGCCAGCCTTCGGTCGGATGGCTGTTAATAAAACTAAAATGATAAATACTGCGAAAAGTAGGGTGATTGATATTAACGACATACTGCAATTGTAACCCAAACAGGCTGATAACAACACTGTCGATGAATGGTTTAATTTGATATAATCGAAATTGATAAATTAGGAGGAAAGATGGTTGAATAAAACCAGTTGGATTATATTTTCTGTTGTAAAAGTTG
>DAISKS010000028.1:0-8464 GCA_036820845.1 Candidatus Saccharimonadota bacterium | reverse complement strand
GAATCGAACCCGGGTTGCCAGGATGAAAACCTGGTGTCCTAACCGTTAGACGATGGGACCGTTTAACGCCAGATGATTGTAACAAAAAAACACAAGTTTGAACAGTCCCCTGACTGTATCAATAAAATATGATTGCGCATGTGTTTATATTATTACATAAGTATATTGACTTTTTTACGTTTTTGTGATAGGATTATAGACATAAGGTATTAGATGTGTGAGGTGGAAGTCTGCACTAGTGCCAGAACGTTAACAAGTCAGATTATTACAGTGCATGTCTGAATAAGACAGGCACTTATGGTATAGCTTTTTCTCCTTCGGGAGTGGCGCGTCAGTCTGGAATGTATTTCCGGTTTGGCGCGCTGCTCCCGATCCCCGGGGCGCAGTAGAGTGGCAACCGCCACAATCCTAGGCCCCATTGGGGAGGAAGGGGGAACGTCATGTCCGACGCAACAACTTTCGACGACATTCCCGTCGCCGAACCGTTCGAGCCGCGTGTATCGCGGTCAGACCGTCGCCGTCAGCGCCGTGTCCGTTCGCGGATTGGTCGCTGGTGGCAGCAGTTCCTCGAGAATCGTCGAATACGTCGCGAAGAGGCGCTGAAGGCTCAGGATGAGCCCGACGAGCCTATGACCGACACCGACGACGAGGTTGACGAGGAGCCGACGAGCACCAAGAAGACGGAGGGGAAGCCTGAGAAGGATTCCCCTGATACCGCCTTCGAGGAGCGCGCCCAGAACCGACGTCACGTCATCTGGGCGATACTCCTCGTCCTGTCGGCCCTGCTGATTGGTTTGTGGCTGTTCAATACAGTCCGCTCCCACCAGCAGTACCGCACGCCGAGCAAGTCTGGCACTACGCCAACCGTTGCTGCTCCCGCTGATAAGCGCGATCCGCGCTTCATCCAGCAGGATGTCGGCTTTGGAGACGCCTACCGCATCGCCGGCAAGGGTCTCAACGGTAACACCAGCAACGAGCTCTCCAAGAGCTTGCTGGACAACGCCGGCCACAACGCTGCAACACTGGCAGTCTATGCCAACGCAGCTGGGCTTTGGGATGACCCCAATAAGGTCACCCCACTCCTCACGAAAGATAAGTCCTACTTGTCCGACGAGGGAATTGCCCTGTGGTACAGGCTCGACGGCGCCATCTCGGCCAATGGCACCAGTAAGAAAGTCGCTCAGGCTCCGGCCAACGGCTACAACACTGGTGTTAGTGGCGGGAAGTACGGTCGTTCTGATGTCGCGGGTATCCGTGGCGACAGGACAGCACTCTATATCACCTTCAAGGACGGTAGCGTCCTGATTGTGATGAAGCGATGCGGCAACCCGGTTTTCACCGGCAAGCCTCACCTGCCGAGTGTCCCGACTGACAACCCGAAGCCACCCAGGCGGCCGCCACTTGAGCCGAAGCACCCTGGCGACGACCCCTATCCACGCGGCAATGCGCCTCGTGGTGGCGGTCCGAACGCGGACCCTGGACCCGGCGTCTTGACGCCTCGTCCGGCAGACCCGCCGGCCAAGTACGTGCCTCCGACTCCGCCACCGGTAACGCAGCCACCGACCGGCTCCGACCCAGACCCCACTCCGCCTCCGGCTCCCGAGCCTGAAGCGCCGACTCCGGATAATCCGGAAACTGGGTCAGGGACACCACCTGGAGGCGGCAGCATCTAGCCGTGGCGCCCTTCGCTAGAGGGGTGTGTAGGTGCCTCGCATCTACACACCCCTTGAGGGGTTAAGGCTATACCAGCCCAACTTTCCGAGGAATCTATTCCTGTTTGAGCGCCGCAAGGTGCTCGCAGTCGAGTAGATTCCTCGTGAATCACCTTTCCTTCACAAGAAGTCGAGATGTGATTCGACATGCACTAATAACCATATAAGGTTATGTTGTAATAATCTGATTTGTTACTTTTAACAATTTAGTATCAGGAAAGCACGACCAAATAATTATTAGTAACAAATTAATTAAACAATTACTGATTCTCTTGCGAGAAGAATTAGATAAGGAGTATATTATGAAAAAGCTTTTTGCGGCACTATCTATTTTAGTAGCTGCCATAGCGATACCCGCAGGCCTATACGCTTGGGGTCCAACGCGACAAACGTACACAATGGCTAAACCAGCCGATCATATAACATTTAACTCGATTACCGATAACCCAAATATCGGTGATGAACGAAATTTCGTTGGCGCTCGTGACGCCAGCAGCTCGAACGTTTGGTACGACAGCATAAAGGTTCAATCAGGACACGAATATTTGGTCCGAGCATACGTTCATAACAACGCTGCCGAAAACTTGAATCTGGTTGCGCAAGACGTAACTACCAAGTTTAATGTTCCAACAACAACCGGTAAATCAGTTACTGTTTCAGGTTTCGTTACTTCAAGTAACGCAACACCTAAAGAAATCTGGGACGACACTACATTTACTAGTGATCAAAACTTTAACTTAGCCTACGTTCCAGGTAGTGCTTTGTACGAAAACAACGTATTTGGTCCAAACGGTGTCAAACTTTCAGATAATATCGTAACTAACAGTGGTGTATTACTTGGCTACAACAAGCTTGATGGCCGTATACCTGGATGCTTGAAGTACGCTGGTTATGTATCTTTCAAAGTTAAACCTCAGTTCGCTCCGGTTTCTGAATTCGCTACTAATAAACGAGTTAGTAAACACGGCGTCAACCAATGGTCAAAAGATTACACAGCACAGCCTGGTGAAACCGTTGACTTCATGATTGAATACCGCAACAAGGGAACAGTTCGTCAAGATGATGTCACTTTCCGTGACACTCTACCAACTGGCTTGTCATACGTTGCTAATTCAACCACTTGGGCAAATGCCAGTGGTTCACACAAAGCCAGCGAAAATTTAACCAACGGTGTAGGAATCAATGTTGGTTCTTATGCTTCGAACGCTAATGCGTGGGTTATATTCAGCTCGAAAGTAGCCGCCAATGATAGTCTTCCAAAGTGTGGTGAAAATATTTTGGAAAACAAATCCAAGGTAACTACTGGTGGTGGATCAATGGAAAGCAGTGCCAATGTTCATGTAACAAAAACTTGTAATCCACCAAAAGAGTGCAAGCCAGGCATACCCGAAGGTGATAGTCGTTGTACTACAATACCGACACCACCTGAATTACCAACTACTGGTATCGAAGGTTTCGCATCGGTCTTGGGTCTAGGTGCGGTTGCAACTAGCGCCGGTTACTACGTAAACAGTCGTCGACGCGCTTAACTGATACTAATCCCCGAGTCTGACCGCTCTTGATTAATACTCTGAAGCGATTCAGACCTACGAAATACCCTGTCATTTTGGCAGGGTATTTTGATTTGGTATATTATAGATTTATGGGAAAGAATAAAAAGAAACGCAATAAGCATTATTCAGGCGTCGGCTCGACAACCACTCAATCTAGTGTTACGCGCATTTCGGCAGTCAACCGCAATAAACCGGCTCAATGGTGGTTCGATAACAAACGCTTAGCCAAACCAATCCTCATTGCTAGTGGCGTTGCCTTGGCTATCATCGTCATCATCTACGAAATCATCAAAACCTTCGCCGCCAAATAAACTTTGTAGGCGTCTTGCAGGGTGTGACCTTGCAAAATTACAACACTTTCATTCTGTTAACAGATAAGAATTTTTGCAGGGTCACACCCTGCAAGGGGTGGTGATTTGTATGTTTGAGATAATCCGGAATAGTTTGATGTGTTATTCGGCGGCCAGGATGTTGACTAGGAATTCTAGGTCTTTTTTCATACCAACCTGGTCTTCGACAAATTCAGCATACTCGCTTATTTCTTTTTTGGTTTCAACGAGTCTCTCGGGATGCAGCCATTCGGCGTGTTTCCGGCCCTTGAAATAACTCATGCTAGAATATTCGTAATTGACATAATCACCCGTAATATCAGTTGGATTTAAGTGAATGTAACGGCTAACTTGCCATAGATAAATATCGTTATCAATCCTGGACGCCAGAAAAGTACCTTCGCATAACTGGCCAGTATGTTTGTATTTTTTGTTGAAATACATCGTATAAGCCGTCATTATACTTCGCATTAGGTGAACTATACCCTCTGGATCCTTTAGATAACATAACAAATGGAAGTGATTTGGCATCAAACAGAACGCGACTAATTCGACTTCATCATCATATTTAGTAAAGATTCGACCACTTTTGTCAGAATCCGAATCATCTGACAAATGGCGTTTGAATAAGTTTAAAAAGTAAAAATAATCATTAGGTTCGCGGAAAATTTCCATTTTGTTACTGCCACGATTATAAATATGGTAGTATTCATCGGCGCCGTAAAGCTTGACGATATTCCGCTTTGGCATGTTTTCACTCTACTCCGAATGTTGTAATTTTGCAAGGTGTGACCTTGCAAAATTACAACAGTTTGAAATGGGATCAAAGAGGGGAGGGTGGTACTTTGAATGGTTCTGGGTGCTTTATTTTTAGTGTTTGTTTATATTAAAGACGTGAAATCTATTTAGAGGATTCGTCGGGTTGGTCTGGGGTTATGATTGGCAGTTTAAACCCAAATGTACTCCCCTGGCCTTCGATGGAATCAAATATAATTTGGCCACCTTGGGCGTCAACCACCTTCTTCGCCAAATACAGCCCAACACCTGTGCCGTCTGGGCGTTTGACGCGGGCATTATCGGCACGGAAGAATTTACCAAACAATTGATCTTTTTGCTTTGCTGGCACACCTATGCCGTGGTCTTTGACAGTGAAGACAATGTTATTGCCTTCGACCACTAAATCAATATTTATATCGGTATTCTCGCGTGAATAATATACGGCGTTATCGGAAAAGTTCATGACGACTTGGCGAATCTTACCTTCGTCAACCATTGTTATCGGGAAGTCCTTTGGTTTTTTGTATACCAAATTCATCTTGCGCGCTTTGGCATTTGGCAGTAATACATTTACCTCGTGCTCGACGAGGTCGGCCATATTGACTGGTGTCTTTTCAATGACGAATTTGCCGGTTTGAATCCTGGAGACATTTAGAAAATCGTTAATCAGAACTACCATGTTTTCACTACTATTAAACGCCTGATTTAACAGCTGCTTTTGTGTATCGGTAATCTTGCCGGCGTCACCATCCAGTACCATACTGAGGTAACCTTTAACGCTGGTTAACGGTGTGCGCAGTTGGTGGCTGGCCATACTGATGAATTCGTCCTTGACCTTGTCTAGTTGTTTCAGAATACGGTTATTAGAACGAAGTTCTTTGGTAGCATTAGCGATTTTTTGTTGCAACCCTAGGTTTAATTCACGAATTTCATGAACGGCCAGTGCGTTTTTAATTGCGATTATTAATTCATCGGCGATAGTATCCAAAGTCCTGACATCGCGATGGGTGTATCCCGAGTTTTTGTGTTCGCCCAGACATAGGAAACCAATAACTTCAGCGTCTTGAATTAACGGTAGAATTAGTTCGATGCGATGACTAATCATCATACGCTTGACTGGATGGTTGTCTTTTAATGATTCAACCAGAATTATGTCGTCTTTGCCGCTACATAGACGTTCGATTAATATAGCGTCAACTTTCGGTAATAATTTATGGTGTTCGGTGCCGGCGGTTATATAGTTACCCTCTGCAGTGGTATAGATGAAAAAGAATGCCTGATCGGCTTTTAGGGTCGTTGCGATTTCGTACGAAACTCTTTCCAAAAGACCGCGTAGGTCCGTAGTCACTGACAATGTTTTATTTAACCTGGCAAAGAAATCATCAGTATTATAGTTGTCTTTGTAAAAAATGCGGTTAGTGACCTTGTCAAAGAAGCGCTTTAGCGGCTGGACCAATAGTGCCATTAGAATGCTGCTGATTACGCCGATGACCGTTTGCTCGACGCTAGCGGGACCACGGTTAAATACTACAGAGAATGCAAATGCTATTGAAGCGTATATACCAGCAAGTGTGGCTAGAATTAGCACATAAGAAACACTCCTGACGATAGCAAGGCGTACATCGAATAGACCATGACGGACGATCGCGTAGGCTGCCATAAAACTAAAAACTATCATCGAGTAATCACCGATGAAGTAGTACTCGCCTACGCCTAAATAAGGCAATACGACTGTGAATATTACCTGCGCCAAAGCGAAGATAATGATTCCAATCAACAGAATGTTAATCTTACGTTTTTCGGTCGCATTTGAGTTACTGTACTTCTTTAGGATGTTCAAAAATCCGAGCATAAGCACAAAAACTAAAATCACATAATACAAGCCTAGCAGTAAGCCTTCGTCTACCATCAATCCCCAGCTAACATTTTGAGTCGCTTTTACGACTAAGTTAGTAAAGACTGTTAATAAGCACGTAGAGGCACATACCAACAACACCAACGCCTGTGTATAGATCCTCGCTCTACTATGGAATGGAAAATAAACACTGAAATAATAAAACACTGCTACCGCTAATATTCCGCAGCCGTAAGCAAGCCGCAATAATGTTGTCGCAACTGACAGGTTAGTGAAGCTTGATAGGTAATCTAATAATATATATAGTCCGCTCAGGTTAATTAAGAAGAAAAGAATTCTGTTCAGGGTAGATTTCGCGTCAGATAGTATCACCCACAGCGATAGGATTAAACCAAGTAATACCACTATTGAAGTAAAGGAGCCTTTCAGGACTAGCTCGATTATCATAGCCCGACTAAAATCCTGCCTAATAGTATATAGGGTGACCAAAATATAAACTCGCCATCGGCGATTACATTATAAATAGTAGTTTGCGAAAAGTTAGATTGCTCTAAATTTAAATATATAAATGGATAAACTAAAGTAATCAAAATCCATAAAGCATAAACCGGCAGGATAGAGGCTAAAACCGCGGAAATAATTAATGCCGCAGAAAATATATTCGTAACTTGCAAAACATTTTTCGTTCGCCGTTCACCAAAAATTACAGGAAAAGTCATTAACCCACTCTTCTCGTCCGACTTTATGTCTTTTATATCAAAATATACCGTATTTATCGACATCCTTATAAAGTAAAATACCGTTAATGAAACGACAGCTAATGTTATGGGAGCACCGTTATAAAGCGCAAGGAAGATAACCAGTAGAGCATAGGGCAATGCTGTCATTATATTTTTGAATCCAACGATTTTTCTAGTAATATTTTTGAGCATTATGGAGTACAAAACACCAATACCAAATAATAGAATCATGAAAATCAACGCAACAAACGGCGCGTTCAGATAAGTTATAAGGAAAGACAATCCGAATAGGACCAGCATGATTAACTTCATAAACTTAAAATATTTACTAACTGAATTATATCTATCCAAATTAGTATTTATATCATCTTCTGCATCCTCGTAGCGGTTTAAGAAGTTGATTGCGATAATAGACAAATAAATTACTAAAAAGAAAGTTAGATTAATGTTTATCTTTAAAATAACCGAGAAAGCTAACAATGCCGAAACGTCACCAAGTGCCACCAAATGACTCCCATAAACAAACTCATCCCATAAAAGCCTTGGAGTATTTTTTAGTTTGAATGCCTTAGGCCGACCACCCTTTTTCATACCTAAATCATATCATGAAATAGGGCTATTATCCTCATGTTTATCAGATGGTTTTATCTTACGCCTTAGAGTATTGACAAAGAAAACCCCCATAACTAGGACAAATATTACAAACCAGGTCATTAGTTGCGCTGGAAGTCTACCAAATATAAAAACATACAGATATGGTAGCCACCAAGCAATAATCGCTATAGTTAAACCGATTTTCAATTCACGCTTGTCGACTTGCTTGCGTGAAACTTTCTTTTTTTCTAACTTTATAAACGACCGTCCTATCCGGTAATAACCGTAGTACAGTGGGATTGCACTACCGAAAAACAAGATACAAAAAATCCATGGATTGACGTGATATTTCACCTCTGACTCGGCGGCAAATTTCAGTATCTGCCCAATTAAGTTATTGACGAAATTCATGAGTGCTACTCACCCATCACTAACATTTGAACTTTGCGGTCGCGTTCGTGATCGAGTTCGATAAAGAATACGCGCTGCCACTGGCCAAATGATAACTTGCCATTCACTACATTCAGACAAACACTCGACGGTAGATAAGCAGCCAAACAGTGTGAATGACCATTCTTGCACTCGTCGAGTCCACACATATTTACCGTGCGTATATCGAAATCGTTGTGACCATAATAAATATCCTTTTTCGCAATTTCGCGGAAATTGTTTTTCATGTCCTCAATTAGCAATGGCTCGTTTTCATTAACGATAATAGCCGTAGTTGTGTGTAGGGTTTGAATATTAATCATCCCGTTTTTTATACCAGATTCTTTGACGAATTTATGAACCTCGTCAGTGATATCCTCGAACTCTAAGCCGCCCTTGGTCCTGTACTCAAGTATTTTGTGTTTAACTGCCATTATTAGCCTCCTGATTTAATTTGCCTTGTTCTATCAGTCTG
>DAISKS010000027.1:0-8833 GCA_036820845.1 Candidatus Saccharimonadota bacterium | reverse complement strand
TCAGCAATCGAAGCGCCTTCGATTAGAATGTCGCCTGTTTTAACCTTTTGGCCGCGGACAACGCGAACTTTTTGGTTAATTGAGCGATCGTCGTTGCTTTTAGTAAAGTGGATCAATTCGTAAATCTTGACACCGTCCTTGTATTTGACGTGAATTTCGTCACTATCAGCACGTACGACCTCACCGTCAGCTTCGGCAACAATTAATTGGCTGGTGTTACGAGCAATCTCGTTTTCAATACCAGTACCAACAATTGGCGATTCGTTAACAAGTAGTGGTACGGCCTGCTTTTGCATGGCTGAACCTGTCAAAGAACGGTCAACGCGGTTCTTTTCAATGAATGGAATTAAGGCAGCTGACGAACCTAGAATCTGCTTGTGTGAAGCATCGACGTAAGTTACATCATTTGCGTCAACTTGCTCTGGCAAAATACCATTTCGGGCACTAACGCGCTCATCGGCAAATGTACCATCGGAGTTAATTTTGACTGAAGCGTCAGCAATAACTTCGGTAGCTTCCTGAGCAGCATCAAGATATTCAATTTTCTTGGTGACTTTGCCGTCGACAACCTTTAGGTATGGAGTTTCGATGAAGCCATATTCGTTAATCTTGGCATAGCTGGCTAGGTTAAGTACCAAACCAATGTTGGCGCCTTCTGGGGTTTCAACAACACAGATACGTCCGTAATGAGTTGGATGGGCATCGCGCACGTCAAATCCTGCACGTTCGCGTGAAAGACCACCAGGTCCCATCGAGCTCAGACGTCGCTTGTGCGACAGCTCTGATAGCGGGTTGGTTTCGTCCATTAGCTGTGATAATTGGCTGCTTGCAAAGAATTCACGGACAGCAGCAACAACTGGTCGAGCATTGATAAGCTGACCTGGTGTAACAGTTTCGATGTCACACATGCTCATGCGGTCCATGGCGTTACGTTGCATACGCAACATACCAACACGGAACTGACGAGCAACTAGTTCGCCAACTAGTTTAACGCGGCGGTTGTTCAAACCATCAATATCATCTTCTCGTTCCTGAGTGTTATTCAAGCGAATGACTTCACGAATGATGGCAATTAGGTCGCTCAACTGGAAAACGCGATTTTCAGTTGTATTTGGAACCTTCAAGCCTAGGCGTTGGTTCAATTTATAGCGACCAACACGGCTGTAATCAAAACGTTTGAAGTCAAAGAACATGCGCTCAATCATGCTGCGGGCGTTATCAACTGTGGCAAGATCACCCGGTCGCAAGCGGCGGTAAACTTCAATCAAAGCTTCGTTCGAACCCCTAGCAGAGTCCTTCTCTAGTGTAGCTTCAATATATTTAACATCACCAGTATCAACATCCTCAAACAAATGCTTGATTTCTGATGTTTTACTATGGCCTAAGGCGCGTAGTAGCGTTGTGATTGGCAACTTACGACGTCGGTCGATTTTGACATAAATCACACCATTTGAAGCGGTTTCAATCTCGAGCCATGCGCCACGACCTGGAATTAACTTTGCACCATAGTAACACTTGGCCGGTGTCTTGTCGGCGGTAAAGAAAACGCCAGCACTACGTATAAGCTGTGAAACTATAACACGTTCCGTTCCGTTAACCACAAAAGTACCGCGGTCAGTCATCCATGGATAATCACCCAGGTAGATCTCTTGCTCTTTGACTTCGCCGGTGACCTTGTTGGTTAACTCGACATTAGCATGTAGCGGCGCATCAAAAGTCAGATTGTTTTCTTTGGCTTCGCGTTCGCTAATCTTGGGATCCTGGAATCGGTATTCCTTGAATCGTAGGGCCAGTTTCTGGCCAGTATAGTCATCAATCGGATTAAGTTCCGAGAAAATTTCAGACAAGCCGGTTTCGACGAAATCTCGCCAGCTATCCTTTTGATGAGCAATTAAGTTTGGTAGTGGTAGCCCGGTGTCGCCCTTCGTAAAGAAGACACGGCCAGTGCTAGTTGGCTTTGTTTTTGCCATAAATATACAGCTCCTCGCGTTGAATTGTATTGGTTAATTTAGGGGTCTTTGGCGCCGAAGATTCCCTTAACTGTAGGGGTCTTTAAGATATGTTGCCACGCATATTTCAAGACATAGATAACCACAGCTACACTACTTCTTGGATACTATTTTGCGTGATTTAAATGGAATAGTCAATACTTATTTATATTGAAAATATGGCCGCAGCGTCTCGTAGCTTTTGTAAACTGTCATCCCTAACCTGTCGAATGTATCGAGAGTTTAACCCCATAATATCCGCGATTTCGCGTTGCTCAACTTTCTCGCCAGATTTAATCCTTTGTAATAGTTCGCTGCAGTCCACTGATACGCCATCCTGGCGACTATAGACGGGGTTGGCCCCGAGTGCTGGTATTTCTGGGTGGAATAACGACAGTATTAGTTTTGCTTTATCAGTAAGACTCGCTGTATTAACCAATTGATCAACATACTGTGAGTCGGCGAGTGCTGAAATTGGATCGGTTTGTTTATCGTCGGCAATCACATCGGCAATTGTAATTTCACCTGAATCATCATTTTTAATAGGCGCGTCTAGTGATACTACTCCGGAGCTAGCATTAATAGAATAGCGTAAGTCTTCTTCGTCAATCCCGAGGCTAAAAGCTAGTTCGCCGATAGTGGGCTCACGCTGCAGCTCCTGGCGCAGACTATCTGATGCTTTGCCCGCTTGAATATAGGCATTGTGACGGTCACGCGACACTCTAATGACACGACTTTGGTCAGAGTAAGCGAATCGAATATTCCGCCTAATCCAAGCATCGGCATAGGTCAAGAATCTGTAGCCCTTGGTGACATCAAAACGGTCTATGGCCGTCGTCAGACCCGTCATACCCTCATGTAAAACATCTTCTTTGGGTAAATTTGGATTGCGTGAAAACTGGTTAACAACTCTGTTAACATACTTCAGGTTGGACATAAATAAGATTTGACGAGCCACCACTAACTCAAGCATAGTTTTTTCGTCATCATAAGATGGATTCTCTAAATCAACGCCATAGGCAAATAAATTGACGCCATTATCAATAGTTGCGAACAATGATCTCTCTTCACCAGCTGACAAGACTGGCATTCTAGTTAGTAAATAAGGCAGAGCTGACTCTTCATTACTAAGGTTGGCGCCCGGGTAAACTGGCAGATTATGCCTGGCTACTAAATCCTCGACATAACTATGCGTGGCATATTTATTTACTATCTGCGCTATACAAGACACACGTTCAGCTGGCTCCATATCGATTTCTGCAAGGCATCGACTATCGGCATCTTTAGCCTCCTCGCGACAAATACGGCTATACAGCGAGCCGCGTCCCAAACGACGTCGGACCTTGATGATATTATCAGGGACAGGCGCATAATCGACCGCTACATCGTAGGGTTCAAAATCGACCGGATAATCGTCTAGTGACGTTAGATCATCAGTCCGAGCAAAGCAGTCCTGTAACTTATCCATAAAATTATATTATAACACACTGTTTACTAATAGTAAAGTTTTATTCGTTACGCGGAGTCTCTGTCTATAATAGGTTAATTGCCGTGAATTACTTTGAGTAGCTGATAACAACAGAGCCAGCGGTTCCCGGTTGTGGTGGTGGCTCCTGGTAAGCACCGGCGGGCGCTCCGCCTGCTCCAACTGTTGAAATAGTGATTACCTGCCCCGCTGTTACTGCTAGGTTGCCATAAATCTTATCGCCATTAAAACCTACGTCACCACAACCATCGGAACACTCGGGCGCGCCGCCAGTGGCACCGCCGCCAACCTGGAGTGTCAAGTTTTGTTTGGCACTTGGCGTAGCTGGGCACGTCCCGGGTCCAAACTCACCAGCACCACCACAGCCACCAGTCGCAGTGTAAGTCTTGGAATTAAAGGTAACTGATGTATGACCACCGGCAAAACCCGAGGTGAAATATGGAGCACTACCACCACCACCAGCGCCTAAAATAGAGATACTTATAATACCGCTGCTCGTGGCCGTGAATGTTCCAGCACCTGTAAACGTATGCGTTCTAGTGCAGCCGCTATCAATATAAGAAGTAGCTCCAGCTGCAGTGCCAGTGACCGGGCTGACTTTCTGTGCGGCTGCATTACTTATTTTCAAATACTGGCTACCGCATGATACTACTGCCAAACTGTACAATTTAGGATTAGACAGATTATCAACAGAGTAGACATATTGATTACCAGGGCTAGATTTCAGACACATATTGCCAGCACTCGGTGTTGGACAACTCGCAATATCGTCCGGATAATTAGGATTGCTGACCGCAAAGATATCGATTAACTTCGATGCATTCGAAAGGTCTGCAAATATAGACGCCTCTTTGGCGCGTTGGCTAATACCAGAATACGATACTATAGTAATAGCAGCCAAAATACCAATAACTACTATTACTACTAATAGTTCGACAATAGTAAAGCCGTTAGCCCGCCTTAAAGAGTTCATTGTAATGATTATAGCATTAGCGGATTGCCGGGACTAGTCTATGACTTGGTGATTATCTCGTCAATCAGACCATAGGCTTTGGCCTCGGCGGGCATCATCCAGTAGTCTTTTTCCATGTCAGCTTTGACTTTATCGATTTTTTGACCAGTGTTTTTTGCAAATAGCTCGGCTAGCATGTCGCGTACTGCTACGCTTTCCTTCAAGTCAATTTCCATATCACTAACGCGACCCTGGGTGCCACTGCTTGGTTGATGAATCATCAGTTTGCTGTGCGGCAAGGCAAAGCGTTTGCCTCTAGTACCACTAGATAACAGAAATGCGCCCATACTGGCTTGCAAGCCGATACCAATGGTTTGAACGTCAGGCTTGATGTATTGAATCGTATCGTAAATCGCCATGCCATCGTAAACACTGCCGCCAGGGCTATTAATATATAGTTTGATATCCTTTTTAGGGTCCTCGTAGGCCAAGTGCAATAACTGAGCCACAACGATATTAGCCGTGTGTTCATTAATGCTTTCCCCAAGGAAAATGATACGCTCATTCAGTAGTCGGGAATAAATATCAAAAGCACGCTCGCCGTCAAAAGTTTTCTCGACGACAGTTGGAACTAAGTAATTTGAAGCCTTACCCATAATAGGTATATTATACCACTTTCGTAGGGCTATTTCTTTTTCGTATTCAATTCGACTAAGTGGTCAACGGTCTTTTCGGTAATTAACCGACCGGCAATGTCACGCTGCACTTCTGGCTGATCGAACTGCTTCAAAGCCTCTGGATTATTGGCATACTGTTGCTTGTACATCTCAATATGATTATTTAACTCGTCAGTGTTGGCTTCAATTTTCTCAACCTTACTAAGTTCGGCCAAAACCAAACCGGCTCGTACGCGCTTTACGGCCACATCGCGGACTTCCTTTTCTAGCCATTCATCTTTTGATTTAAAACCTTTATTCTCTAGATACTGGTCCAGGTTGATACCCTGATACATCAGGTTATTCGTAAAGTCTTGCTCGATTGATTTAGCTTGATCGGCAATTAGAATTTCTGGCGTCGGCACGTTGCTAACTTCGACTAATTGCTTTACAAGGTCATCTTTTTGTTTGTCGGCTGTTTCACGCTCTTTACGAACTGTTAGTTCACGTTTGATATCAGCTTTCATCTCGGCAAAAGTTTTGAACGGGCCAGCCTTGGCAGCTAGCTCATCGTTAGCCTCTGGCAACACGACTTCTTTGATAGATTTCAATGTAGTCTCGAAAGTGACTTTTGCACCTTTTAGTTCTGCAGAGTGGTAATCAGCTGGGAAAGTTAGCTCTAGGTCGAATTTATCGCCGGGCTTATGGCCAACAATACCTTCTTCGAATCCTGGAATGAATTGACCGGCACCTAGGCCTAACTGGTAATCATTACCAGTGCCGCCGTCAAAAGCAACGCCGTCTTTTTTGCCGACAAAGTCGATTACAACATCATCACCAAGCTTGGCGGCTCGTTCGACTTCTTTACGTTCAGCCAAACCCTGGCGAATGCGCTCGATAGTGTCATTGATTTCTTCATCAGGCACTTCAACTTTTATCTTTTCCAGTTTCAATTTCTTGTAGTTGCCTAATTTAACTTGTGGCAAAACCTCTACTTCAGCAGTAAATTCTAGAACCTCGCCAGGCACAAACTTTTTAACAGCTACAGCTGGGCGATCAAGGGCCTGTAGTTTACTGGCGATAAATGCCTCGGCAACAGCCTTGCTAATAGCATCATTCAATGTTTGCTCCTGCAATACAGCTGGGTCGATGTTTTTAGCAGCTACAGCCGGCGGAGTCTTGCCCTTTCTAAACCCGGCGACTTTGACATCTCGGGCGAGTTTAGTTGTTGCGACCTGCTCGGCAATCGCCAGCTCCTCGGCATCTAATGTAATTGTTAGCTCAACCTTAGTCTCTGATATATTCTTTGTCGATGTTTTCATTATTTCTCCTTTACAATACTGATTATTTCTGACGGTTTAACTTTATGTTCGACTGATTTACCGATATCCTTTAGCGTAAACAGGCCACTCTCAATTTCGGCCTCACCGACGAATAAAACATACGGAACATTGCGGTTCAAGGCAATCTTAATCTGGCGACCGGGTTTTCTTCCCGAAGCATCGACTTCAACATTTAGGCCATTGTCGCGCAAATAGCTAGCTAGCTGACTGGCTTCACCAGATACATCACCCAAAACTACCAGGTGTATGTCTGTCGTCGAAACAAGTTTTGGCATCAAACCATGGACCTCTAAAAAGTCTTCAAATGTTGTACCACCTGGCGCCATACCGACAGCCGAAATTGGGTCAGCTCCGAATAGGCCAACCAGTCCGTCGTAACGGCCACCGCCGAATAAAGCACGGCTATTCTTGGGATTTGTATCAAAAACTTCAAATACCATACCAGTGTAATAGTCTAGGCCACGCATCAGGGTGATATCGAACACTAGGCTTTTAACATCGGCGCGTTCTAACAACGTGAATAGCTCTTGAACTTCGCGGACCGCAGAACTTTCGCGGATTTCTCCTGGTAGATCGGCCATAGTCTGAGCATTAAGTAACTTTTCAAGCAGCACCATGCCGTCGCTCGCATTATCGCCAAAGATCTCTTTAGCTTGGTCGTCAAAAACCTGAGGACTGATTTTATTGCGGCGGTCCAATAGCTTAATCATCAACTGCGCCTGAATAGCGTCTAGACCCAAATAATGCGCCATCATAAAGTTAATTAATTTGCGATTATTAACTTTGATGACGTAGTTCTCGTCCGTAGCGCCAAAAGACTTCATGATTGCGTCAGCCAACGTTATAACCTCAGCTTCAGCTGTAACTGTATCATCACCAAATATGTCGACATTCAACTGCCAGAATTCACGCTCGCGACCACGCTGCGGGCGTTCATAACGCATGAAGTTAGCAATGGAGTATAAACGAGCAGGATAGGCTAATTCCATACGTCGAGCCGCCACCATGCGGCTAACGGTAGGTGTCATTTCTGGTCGAATAGCCACAGTGCGGCCACCCTTATCAATAAACATGTAGGTTTGTTCGTTAGCTAGTTCTTGACCACTTTTGGCGGTATATACATCAATCGGTTCAATTAAAGGAGCTCCGTATTCCTCATATCCAAAAGATTCGGCTACTTTACGCCATTTTTCAAAAACATAGTTTTGGGCCCGTTTTTGTTCGGGATAATAGTCGCGCGTGCCCTTATAGGGTTGTGAAATCAGATTACTCATCAGGTATAATTTTTACATTTTTCCCTGTTTATTACAAGGCTATATCCTGGAAATACACTACGATTACTTTGCAGGGTGTGACCTTGCAAAATTACAACACTTTGTGCAACTTAACAGAGGGAAAATTTTGCAGGGTGTGACCCTACAAAATTAGTTTACGGGATTTTAGGTGGTGATACCCTATTTTTTAAGTAGTACGTGTTGTTGTAACCAAGCGTACATGGCTATACCCGATGCGACGCCAACGTTGACGGAGCGGGTAGAGCCAAATTGCTCGATATTAATTACCTGTTCGGCTTGATCTTGCATTTCCTGGCTTAGACCAGGCCCCTCCCCGCCGAATACTAGTACTACCTTTTCAGGTAAATTAGCCTCTGATAGAGGGACTGAACCTGGCAATATATCAATTGCCACAATACGTGCATCCTCGGCTTTCATATGTGCAACAAAATCATCGACCGAATTGTGATGAATTATGTGTATATATCTATCTGTCACCATGGCACCGCGACGATTAAAGCGCCTCTTGCCGATAATATGCACCGCCGATACATTGAAGGCATTAGCGTTCCTAACAATCGTACCGATGTTAAAATCGTGCTGCCAATTCTCGATGGCAATCTGTAGTGAAAAACGACTGGTGTCTAAATCCTGCTTGATAGCCTCGTTTGTCCAATATCGGTATTTGTCTAATACATTACGCCGATCACCATTCGCTAATAATTCCTGGTCATACCTGGAATCAGTAGGCCAAGGCCTAGGATGTGGGCCAACACCAACGCTATCATCATTCATAACCACATTATACCTCGTATAACTAAATGGGTGTATAATTGAGGCATCAAACCAAGGAGGTGAATTATCATGTGTGTAGTACCAATGTATTATGGCGATGGCGGATATGTCGGCTGTGGTAATGAGGTCGGACTATTTGACAGTCCCCTATTCTGGTGCGTCCTGTTTATTGCACTTATATGGACTATGTTTTGGAAGGGTGTCGCCCTGTGGCACGCCGCCAAGCGAAAAGAGGGATTTTGGTTCATCGTCCTGTTAGTAGTTAACTCACTCGGTATTCTGGACGTAATTTATCTATTCTTTATTGCTAAGGTGAAGGGTAAGAATTTGTTTAAATAA
>DAISKS010000026.1:0-8903 GCA_036820845.1 Candidatus Saccharimonadota bacterium | reverse complement strand
GAGTCCTTTCACCCCGACCAAAATGGTTATGTTTTCCAGTAAAGTGCTGGAAATTACAGGGGCCACCGAATATTCGGTGGCTCTTTATGTGTCCAGTGGACCGACTACTCGGTTCTATCACGCTTGTGTATATATGACTATATTAGTAAGATATATTCAGATATGAATCAAGCCCGTTCTAAGCGTATGTATGGCTTCACGATCGTGGAGCTTCTGGTTGTGATCGTGGTTATTGGAATCTTGGCCGCAGTAACGATTGTAGCCTACTCCGGCGTGAGCAATAAGGCCTCAATCGCAGGTGTTCAGTCGGATCTTACTAATAGCTCTAAGCAGATTAAAATCTTCCAAGTTACCAACGGCAACAACCCTGCGACCGTATCAACTGACTGCGTCGCCCAACCCGATACCACAACCAACAAATGCCTCAAGCTGAGTAACGGCAATCAGATTGATTACTACATCGTCAATAACTCCAGCAATCCTCAAACCTTCACGCTTGTCATCAAGGATAAGAACGGGAACAACAAGTATCAAATCACACAGGATTCAGCGCCAACGATTGCCTCAAGTAGTCCTATATTCACTACCGGTGGAACTATCAATCCGACTAGCGGTACTAGAACCCACACCTTCGGCCCTGGTACTTATAACTTAACTACTGCAGCGAGTGGAACAATCAATATTGACCTGAAGGGTAGTGGTGGAGGTGGTGGCAGTAGGTGTGGAGGGGTGGACGGATCCGACGGTAATTCAACCTATATCACATGGCAAAGCAACAGCTATACCGCCCTGTATGGCTTTGGTGGCGACGGATTCGCCGATTGTTCTTCGACGATTGTATATCCAGGCTCGGCTAGTGTGCCTGGAGGATTTACCAATACGGCGTCACCTATCATAGGAGGAGGCGCGCTTGGTGGAGAGGGTGATGACGATACCACCCACGCAAAGGGTGGTAACGGTGGCCGCGTTACCGGAAGCATCTCAGTATTAAGTGGGCAGTCGGTACTTGTAGTTGTGGGCCTAGGAGGTGCCGGGGTTCCAGGTGCACAAGACGGACAGGATGGCATAGCAATAATCAGTTACCTCTACTAGACTTTACTGTTAATTTGTGTTATAATTAAAGATTATGACCATTGATAACGACTCCCCTATTTTTGTAGAGAATATGAATATATTCTGTCTTGAAGGCAGATTGCAATTACCGCCTCATATTGAAAATGTAGGTGACCAAACTGATGAAACACAAACTAAACCACAAATTGAAGTCGAAGAACTCGACGAAGAAGCACATGCTTGGGAAACAGTGAATTTTATCAAGAAAAGTCTGAAAGAGCTTCAAGACAAGAAAAAGGCTGAGTAATTACTAACTAACGATCTTCGGCGCCGTGTCGACCTTAATTTCGCCGCGGTACATCCGCGCCGCATATTCCGGTGATATAGGATTAATAATTACCCCTGTGCCCAACTCTAACCCAGCCCATATATTAGGTCTTGGCATTATCCGAATAAACATGTGGTAATCCTCTTGGTTAACTGAATTCTCGATGAAGTAATTGTACGGAATTCCCAATTCGTCCAATTTACCCAAAATCATCTTTAATGCCGTCGCCATTGATTCTTTTTCGGCACGAGTTAATTCTGACATAAATCGAACGTGGCGTTTCGGCAGTAACCAGGCGCCGTACGGGCTATCACTGGCATAAGGCGACAAGGCAAAGATGTTTTCGTCCTCCCAAATAACCCGTGGCTTATTAGTTTCCTTCAAAATAATGTCGCAATACGGGCAAGTCATATGTTCAAGGCGGTATTTATTGTAAGCGACTGCCTCGTTTTCAATCTTTGGTGGCAATACCGATAATGCCATTACTTGCGAATGAGTATGAGTAATTGAGGCGCCAGCTTTGCCACCCTCGTTCTTAAACACAATGACATGCTTGATATTATCTTTATTGCGTAGTTCGGTGTAACGGTCGATGTAAGCGTTAAATACGCGGATAATGTGATCAATTGAAAAGTCGTTGATGTCCATACCATGTCGTCTAGTTTCGACAATCACCTCGGCTTGCCCGTAAGAATCGGGGTTATCCATGGTTAGGGCGGCAAATTTATTTACAATAGAAATCACCTCCCAACTACCCATGTAATTATTGTCTTGGTAGGTTATGACCTCGTTCTGGAAGTTCTCTGGACAGAAGTGGCACAGTGTTGGCACTTCGCGTGGTAAATTATTGGCGTGCGGGCGTTTAGCGCGGTTTGAAGCGATGATGACATATTCTTCTTTGAAATAGTCTTTGCGGATTTGTGACTTGCTCATTACGCTTTATTTTAAAGCATGAGCGGTAATATTTGAAGTCAGATACTATTTAGCAAATTCGATAGCGCGGGTTTCGCGGATAACGTTAACCTTGATAGTACCTGGATATTGCATGGTACTTTCGATCTTGACGGCAATATCACGCGCTAGCTTGATTGCATTAAGGTCATCGATTTCTTTTGGCCTGACGATGACGCGGACTTCGCGACCAGCGCTAATAGCGTAGGCTTTGTCTATGCCTGGGAATCCTAGAGCGACGTTTTCGAGATCACGCATTCTTTCAGCAAAGTTCTCGGCGCTGATATTGCGAGCACCTGGGCGTGCTGTTGATAGTGTATCGACTATTCTCACTATTAAGGCTTCGACGGAAGTTGTGTCGATGTCGTCATGGTGAGCTTCGATAGCGTGAGCAATCTTTTCATCCATACCATATTTACGTGCCAGTTCGGCGGCGATATGGTGATGCTTACCCTCCATTTTATGGGTTAGCGCCTTACCGGTATCATGTAGCAACGTAGCGATTTTAGCAATGCGGACATCAGCGCCAATTTCTTCCGCAAGTAGTCCAGCCATATGAGCCATCTCAACACTATGTAGCAAAACATTCTGTCCGTAACTAGTGCGGAATTTTAATTCACCTAGCAGACGTAACATTTCTTTTGGAATACCGACGACGCCGACTTCCCTAGCAGCATCCTCGCCAGCACGATTGATTTCTTTATTAATCTCGCTCTCGGCTTTGGCAACTACCTCTTCAATACGGCCCGGATGGATACGACCATCTTTCATTAATAATTCCATAGTCAACCTAGCAATTTGGCGGCGGACTGGATCGAATGAGCTAAGCACAATCATACCTGGCGTATCATCAACTAAGATATCGACACCAGTGGCGCGCTGTAAGGCTTGAATATTACGACCCTCTTTACCAATAATGCGGCCTTTCATCTCTTCGTCAGTCAATTTAATAGCCGTCACAGTACGCTCGGCCGTAACCTCTGAAGACATGCGTTCCATAGCAGTAACAAGGATGGTCTGGGCCTGCTCCTCGGCGTCTTCTTTGACATCGTTTTGTAATTTATTGACCAAACCAATTAAGTCTCCCTTAATATCGCGTTCGGTCATTTGCATCAATTTTTCAGCCGCCTCAGCTTTAGTTAGTTTGGCGACTTTTTCAAGCTTTTCCTGCTGCTTGGTACGAATATCGCGAATTTCATCCTTTAAATCTTCGACATTACGCTCTTCGCCGCGAAGTTTTTCGGAGCGCTTATCTAGTTCGTCTAGTTTTCTATCCAATGTAGTTTCACGATCAGTCAAGCGAGATTCAATCTTCTTAAGCTCTTTACGACGCTCGTTCTCTAATTCCATCGCCTCGTCCTTGGCCTTCAGAATGATGTCGCTGGCCTTGGTTTTAGCAGCTGCCAGTTCCTTCTCGATTTTAGTTTTGCCATTAGTCTGGCGACGCTTTTCATACACCACTGTTCCGGAAACACCGAAAACAGCCCCGATAATTAAGGCGATTATCTCTGCCATAGTTACATCCTTCCTCGCCGACTGCAGCTCTGTATTTAATTCAAGACAAATCGTATTAAAATTCAGCGGTCAGTGGCGATAGTATCAAAAAAATATTCATAAAGTCCCAAAAAACGGACTATCTATATAGTAGCCTGTTTAAGGTTCTATATGCAAGCTATTTCTTTGGCAATGTAATATGAGCCACCGAACCATAGAACGGTAAAACTGCTTGCTCGTCATCGCCACTTTTAAGCCTGCTAACAACCGCTTCCCTCCAGTCATCGCCAGTTCCACCAACAATAGGAATTTGCATTGCGTTTGCCAAAGTATTTGCAACCGTCAAACCAATCCGCAAACCAGTAAAACTGCCCGGGCCCTTGTAAACACCGATTCCATCAACCGAAGACCAATCGCTTTGATTAGAATCCAAAATTTCCTTAACATAACTAAGCATGTTCTTTGCAAGTGTCCTGTCAGCTTGATATTGGTACTCGTTTGTTTTTCCACCATCAACGACGTAAAACAACGTTGTCGGTGAGCTGGTATTTATGAGGAGAATCATCGCGTTACCTCTAACTTAGATAGGATAGGACTTGGGCTCAGCTCAACCATCCTGCCATCATCGGAAGTTGCAGTAATTCGAATAGTTAGACGTTCTATCGGCAGGATATTACTGATGACACCAGCCCATTCTATGATTGTGACGCTTTTATCATCTTGGCTTGATTCGCTTAGTTCGTTCGCCATTATCCCAGCGTCGTCTAGTCGATAGAAGTCATAGTGATGCAATTTAATATCGTCACGCGCATCATAGACCCGACTAATCGTAAAACTCGGACTTTGAATATATTCATCAACTTTCAAACCCCTGGCGATACCTTTAACAAGGGTGGTCTTACCGGCGCCGACATCACCGACTAGCTCAATAAATTCGCCACCTCTTAATAGTTGTCCGATTTTTTCACCGACTCTAACCATTTCGTCCGAACTATTCACCTCTATAACCATTCTGTTTATTATAACATTGACAATAGCACCTGGTATTTTATTTTTTTCTAGATTACAATAGACCACAAGCAGTATGCGTATTTCTGATACCACCATGGAAAAATTGCTCGTACGCAGTGGTGTGGCTACTGAAGAGCAAGTTGGCGCCTTAAAAGAAGAGGCGACCCGTTCGAAATGCACTCTACAAGAAGCAGCCGAACGTAACGAAATTATTGATGATAAAACCACCGCTAAGGCATTTTCTGATTACGCTAACATACCATTTGTCGAGTTGTCGGCTCACGACATACCCTACGAAACCCTAAACCTAATCCCTGAGCGTATTGCTAGGCAATATAACGCTGTCTTATTTAAAGTCGACGAAGATGGCACTAATCACTTGGCAATGGATGACCCTGATGATATCCAGGCGGTCAACTTTATCGAAAAAGAAATCGGCACCAATACAATTGTTTATGTCGCGCCACATGGCAATATCCTAGCAATCCTTGAATCGTACCGCGGTGACGTTAACCAAGAGTTAACCGATGTTATTAATGTTCAGCGCGGTGAGGGTGACGGAACTGACACTGCTGCTAAAAAAGACGCACAGCCAGGCGACGCTTCGTCCGAAGACTCACCGATTGCCAAGACCGTTAATCTACTACTCGAATCAGCCGTACACGCCCACGCCAGTGATGTTCATATCGAACCACGCGAAGGTTACGTTCAAGTCCGTTTCCGCATAGACGGTGTGCTGCGTGAACTTAACCGCCTACCACGTAATGTACTAGAGGCCTTAATTACACGCATCAAGATACTTAGTAATCTAAAAATTGACGAGAAACGTGTTCCTCAGGACGGACGTTTCAAAATTAAAGTTGGCGGTAAACAATATGCTTTGCGTGTTAGTACACTGCCAGTTTCAGATGGTGAAAAAGTTGTTATGCGTTTACTAGATGAGTCAAACCAAGCCGTATCACTGGAATCACTAGGCTACTGGGGGCAGCCACTAAAGTCCATTAACTCTGCTCTGACCGAATCAAACGGTATGATACTGATTACCGGGCCGACCGGTAGTGGTAAATCTACTAGTTTGTTTAGTATTCTGACCATCTTGAATACGCCCGAGGTCAACATCTCGACCATTGAGGACCCGGTTGAATATAAAATCCCCGGCGTTAACCAAACGCAGACCAACCCTAAAGCCGGTATGACTTTCGCCAACGGCTTACGCGCCTTACTACGTCAAGACCCTGACACTATTATGATCGGTGAGGTTCGTGATAAAGAGACTGCCGATTTGGGTGTTCAAGCTGCTCTAACTGGTCACCTAGTTTTTACTACCTTACACACCAATGATGCAGCTACCTGTTTACCGCGTTTGCTCGACATGGGTATCGAACCATTCCTGATTGCCAGTACAGTACGCGCCGTCGTTGGTCAGCGCTTGGTACGTCGGCTCAGACACGAAACGCGTACCGCCTATCAACCGTCGATTGAAGAACAGCAAATGATTGTCAAAATATTCGGTCTAAAGCCAGGTCAAGATTTCCGCGTTATTCACGAACTGGAAAAGCAAGCTGCCGCTGAAGGTGTTGGTGGAGATACCCCGCTCAGTACAACCGAGACTGGAATCATAACTCTATACAAGAATAATCACGATGATAATGAAGACGGCGCCTCGGCTGGTTATCGCGGGCGAATGGGTATTTACGAGGTATTAATCAACTCGGTGCCGATTCAAAAACTGATTGTTTCGAATGCCACGAGTAATATCATTCAGGAACAGGCTATAGGTGAAGGCATGCTGCGAATGCAGTGCGACGGCATCATTAAAGCTTTGCGTGGCGAAACCACAATTGACGAAGTAATAAGGGTGACCAAGGAGTAGATATGACATTATTTGCTTACGTAGCCTTGGATGCAACCGGTAAAACACTGAATGGTACTCTTGATCAGCTGGACCGTACTACTGCCATTGATGTTTTAACGAAAAATGGTCTACGTCCCGTTAGCGTAAAGGAGACGAAGAAGAAAACCAATTCTATTAGTCTTGATAACCTCCTGGGAAGCAACCGTGTCAAGCTCGATCAGTTAGTTATGTTCACACGTCAATTAAGCGCCATGGTTGGTGCAGGTGTGCCGATTTTGCGCGCCCTGACAGCGCTAGCCGACCATGTAGCCGACAGTCCAGCGTTACGACGAGTTTTACTCGGTGTCATAAAAGAGATTGAGTCTGGCTCTACGTTCGGTGATGCATTAGCAAAATTTCCCGAGGTATTTGACGACATCTACGTCAACATGGTACGCGCCGGTGAAGCCGCTGGTATTTTAGAAGATATCCTGAAACGTTTAGCCGCCCAGCAAGAGAAAAGCATGGCCCTACGCAAAAAGATTAAAAGCGCTATGGCTTATCCGACAGTCTTGTTGGTGATAACAGTTGGTGCCTTCTTTGGCCTGATGATTTTTATCGTTCCGCAAATCGGCAAAATTATGACCGACCTTGGTGGGCCAGATGCTAAATTACCGGCTCTGACTGAAATCATGATAAACCTAAGTAAATTTATGGTTGAGTTCTGGTACATAGTCGTCGGTGGTCTGGCGGCCTTGGCGTTCGGCTTTTTCCAATATATACATACAAAGAGCGGCAAGTTTAACTACCACAGGGTACTGTTAAAAACGCCGATTGTCAAAAAGATTATCGTCAAAACCGCAGTAGCTAGATTTGCTAGGACCTTCTCGGCCCTTATCGAGGCAGGTGTGGCCGTACTGCAAGCAATTGATGTGACTTCCCGCGCCGTCGGTAACGGTGTATTCGAGAAGGCGCTTGTAGAAGCCGAGATAGAAGTTAAAAACGGTAAATCATTCTCATCCGTCATCGCCGCCAACCCAGTCTTCCCGCCCATTGTCTCGCAAATGCTATTGGTCGGTGAAGAAACCGGTCAGACTGATAAGGTCATTGTTAAAGTCGCCGACTTCTATGAAGAAGAAGTAGATGACGCTATCGCCAGTATTAGTTCTATCATCGAACCACTGATGATTGTCATCATGGGTGGCATGGTCGGTCTGATTGCCGCCAGTGTCATGTTACCAATCGCCAGTCTGTCACAAAGTATTAAATAAGCATATACACCCCCTTAATGCTCATGCTATAATGACGACAAGATTCACTAGTGGGCATATGACAAAACTTTTTTATACAGACAAACCAATCATTGGACTTGACATAAGTAGTACCGGTATTAAGGTTATGGCGGTTGATATTAAGCGATGGTTAGTATTGGGTTACGGCTCAATTGATCTGGAACCAATTAAAGTCAAAGAATCACTGGAAGGTGAAAGCTCTTACCTAGCCGACAACATTGAACTGCTACTAAAGGACCGTCTAATCGGTAGTTTACCTAGCAATCACGTCGCCATAGGTATACCGACATCCAGGACTTATTCACGAACTTTTAATTTACCTGTTAAGGTGGCCCGCAAACTCCGCGATGCTGTAGAGTTGGAGGTTGAACAGTACGTTCCTATCCCAGCATCGGCGCTCTACATAGATTATGAGATAATCGAAAAGACTAAAAAAGAAATTATCATCTTGATGAGCGCCGTACCCAGGACTGTCGTCGACAAATGTATCGAGGCTGTCGAAAAGGCTGGTCTAACCGTCGGCTTGGTTGAACCAAGTATTAATGCTGTCGCCAGGCTACTTACCAGCACCGAGGATGGTCAGTTGACTAGTGTTATAGTCGATATCGGTCCAGCTAGTACCGACATTGCCGTGCTTGACGGTGGCTCAGTTCGCGTCACAGGCGGTCTGCCGATTGGTGGTAACACATTAACTCTTGATATCGCCAAGAAGCTTGGCGTTACCCTTGAAAATGCCCATCAATTAAAGGTCTTAAATGGCTTGAGTGCCGGCCCTAGACAGGAAAAGATACGCAATGCTCTCAACCCAAGTTTGCAACAAATGATTTCTGAAACTAGTAAGGTTATGCGCTATTACGACGAACGTATTAGTAATAAAAATCGCAAGTTAGAGCAGTTGTTAATAGTCGGTAGTGGTAGTAACCTACCCGGTATCGGTGAA
>DAISKS010000025.1:0-9145 GCA_036820845.1 Candidatus Saccharimonadota bacterium | reverse complement strand
CATATTAGAGCAAGTTGAGCCTAATGACATCGTGGTATACGAATTATCCAGTTTTCAGCTGTGGGATATCGAGTATTCACCAAATACTGCAGTAGTTTTGTTTATCGAGCAAGAGCATCTGGATGTTCACTCTAGTATGGAAGAGTATGTTGAGGCTAAGTCTAATATTACTAGGTTCCAGACTAGTGACGATTTATTAGTCTATAACGGCTATAACAAATTTGCTAGAGCGATTGCGGATAAGTCAATCGCTAGATTGACAGATTACACCGATGACAGCAAGGCTAATATAAAAGGCGACAGTTTTTATTACGGTGAGCAATTAATTTGTTCAACTTCGAAGCTAAATCTGGTTGGCGAGCATAACTTGCAAAATGCCTGTGCGGCTATTGATGCTATATGGGATATTACTAAAGATAGTGATGTAATTGCTCGGGGGCTAGCAAATTACAAGGGGCTACCGCATCGTTTGCAGTACGTCAGAGACTTTGACGGTGTTGGCTATTATGACGATAGTATTGCCACTACGCCTAGCTCGGCCATAGCGGCGCTTAGGTCTTTCGGTGGTAGCAAGGTGGTAATATTAGGTGGGTCGTCGAAGGGTTCAGATTACAAAGAACTTGGCGCGGAATTAACGCGCCATGACGTGCGGGCGTTACTAATTGGTGACGAAGCTGTATCAATTGCTAGAGCTTGTGACGAAGCCGGCTTTCATAACTATGAAATTATCGACTTTAAGACTATGGCGGACTTGGTCGAAAAGACAAAGCTAATTTCTAGGCCAGGTGGAGTTGTATTGCTAAGCCCGGCGAGCGCTAGTTTTGGTTTATTCGAAAATTATGTTGATCGAGGCGAGCAGTTTGCGCAAGCTGTCAACAATTTGAGCTAGTGATATTTGTTATGCGTTCAGCTATTGCATCAGTTGGTTCAAGTATTTTTATTTTATCTCCAGCCAGTTCCGCAATATCATCCTTAACCCAGTGATAATGCGTGCATCCTAATACGATTACATCCACATCCCTTGATATTAAATAGTCTATGACGCTTTTTATATCAATCTCATCCTGACGTCCTGTCTCGATGAGACTAGCCCAGTCACTACAGTCGGGTTCGATAACTTCCAAATTATTTGCCCATCGGCGTTTTAGCTCACTGTAGCGCTTACTATTTAGAGTCCTCTTAGTAGCGCAGACTGCAATACAGCCTGATTTAGTTAGTAAAGCAGCGGGCTTTATCATTGGCTCTAAACCAACAAATTTTTGACCTGGATATTTTAAGCGCAAACTATCAACGGCTACAGTAGTAGCGGTATTGCAGGCGATAACAATTACATCATTTTCGCCACTAAGCAATGGCTGGATAGCCGAATCAGTTAAGTTAATAATTTCACTCTCGCTTTTATTGCCATAAGGTACGTTGGCATGGTCATCTACTACTGTTATAGTCGATTCAGGCAAAATTAGCTGTAGCGACTCGGCCATAGCCTTGCCGCCAATACCAGAGTCAAAAATTCCGATTTTCATATCAAGTTAAATTCTAACATCGTCACATGTTAAAATCTATCACCTAAGCCTGTTATAATTGACTTTATATGAATCCGTTGCTGAAGCGAATAGATGCTTTGTCGTCACAAATTGATGACGCTTTTTCGCGTCTTGATATCGACAGCAAGCAATTAGCCGCCAAATCACTAGAAGGGCAACTGATTGATTCAAATGTTTGGAATAATCCTACTCGTGCGCAAGAAATGACTAAAAACCTTTCATCTCTTAGGTCTGCGGTCGACCCTTGGACTACATTAAGATCCCAGGCTAGTGATATTAGCGAACTGATATCACTAGGCGACGAAAGTATGACGGCAGAGTTTAATGTTCAGATTAGTGCGCTTGAAAATGAGTTTGAAAGGCTAAAAACAGACTTACTATTTTCCGAAAAATATGATGATCATGGTGCGATATTAAGGTTGAGCGCCGGTGTTGGTGGTACGGATGCACAGGACTGGACCGAGATATTAGAACGAATGTATCTGCGTTGGGCGGAGCGTTCGGGTATGCAAACTACACTAGTCGAGCGTTCGACGGGCGAGGAAGCGGGGATTAAGTCCAGTGTAATTGAAGTAAGCGGCCCATATGCCTATGGCAAGTTACGTAGCGAGCACGGTGTCCACCGCCTAGTTCGACTAAGCCCATTTAATAGCGATAACTTACGACAGACCAGTTTTGCACTAGTTGAAGTATTGCCACAAATAGATAAGCCGGATGATATTGAAGTTGGCGACAAGGACCTAAAGATTGACGTCTATCGAGCTGGCGGTCATGGCGGGCAATCAGTCAATACAACCGACAGCGCCGTGCGAATTACACATATCCCGACCGGCATCGTTGTTGCCATACAGAATGAACGTTCACAGTTGCAGAATAGAGAAACTGCTATGAAGATATTATTATCAAAATTGACTCAATTACAGCTCGAGCAGCACGCTGCCAGCGTATCTGACTTGCAAGCGGGGGAATCTGCTAATTGGGGTTCACAGATTCGTAATTATGTTATGCACCCATATACTATGGTCAAGGATGTCCGTACTAAATACGAGGACCGCGATATTCAAGGCGTACTAAATGGAAAACTGGACGGTTTTATTTATGCATATCTTGAGGCACAAGGACTCGATAACGGCTAAACTAAGATATCGTTTATGTTATAATTGAGCGGTATGATACTTCTTGATAGGGTAACAAAAAAATATTCCAAAGACGCAAACCTGGCGCTAGATAGGGTCAGTCTATTTATTGAACCGCGCGAATTTGTCATTCTAGTCGGCACTAGCGGAGCCGGTAAGTCGACTCTATTTAAGCTTTTGACACGCGAAGAAAAACCAACTAGCGGTAAAATAGTAGTCGGTGGTATCGATTATGACGAACTTCCTGATAAAAATATTCCAATGTTAAGGCGCAAAATCGGTACAGTTTTCCAGGATTTTAAGCTCTTGCCACAACGTACTGTTTTTGAGAACATAGCTTTTGCCCTCGAGATTGCCGGTATGACTCGCCACGAAATTAAAAGCACGGTACCGAAGGTCATCGAATTGGTTGGTCTTAAGGGTAAGGAGAAAGCATTTCCTAATCAGCTTTCTGGTGGTGAGCGTCAGCGTGTAGCCATAGCCCGCGCGGTTGTCAGACAGCCGAAGATATTAATTGCCGATGAGCCGACTGGTAACCTTGATCCGCGCCACAGTTGGGATATTATACGGCTACTTGAAAAGATTAATAAATACGGCACGACGGTTGTACTGGTCACGCACGATGCTGAAATCGTCAATAAATTAAAGCGTCGTGTAATAACGCTGGACCATGGCAAGATAGCTGCCGATCAATCAGAGGGGAGTTATAGACAGTGATAGCAAAGAAGAAGACTCATTCCTCGGCATCACAGAGGTCAAAGCCGAACCGCCGCATGATAACTTTCTGGCGTATGATTCGTTATGGTACAGATAGTTTTATGCGCAACTCATGGTTATCGGTTGCGGCCACTGCTGTGATGACGATAACTCTGTTGATTATTCTAATTTCATTCCTAACTCAGAATATATTGAGCGATACCATTAAAAGCCTACAGGACAAGGTAGGTATGTCGATATATCTAATACCGTCAACTAGTGACGAAGCAGGTGCTAAATTAGTCTCCGAAGTCAACGAGCTTTCAACTGTCACATCAGCCAAATACATCAGTTCTACAGAAGCCAGAATGCAGGTAGCTCGAGATAATATCAGCAATCAGAAATTCCAGGACGCCATTGGGCTGGCGGTTAATAAAACGCCAGCTACCTTGCGTGTGACCGTCAAAGATATAAACGATACGCGCCAATTGGAAGATTTTGTTAAAGAAAACAGTATGGTCAAAAAGTATCTAAATCCAGACCATCTACCGTCATTCGCTGGCGAGCGTCGTAGTAGTATTAAAAAAATAGGTAGTTGGGTTAGTTTTGCACAGAAAATCGGCGTTGCAGCCGGTGCTATATTCGTCGTTATATCATCGCTTATTATTTTTAATACTATTCGTATGGCCATTTTTAATCGTAAAGAAGAAATCCAAATGATGAAACTGATCGGTGCTGACAAGTCGTTTATTCGCGGTCCATTTCTGGTAGAGGCGGTTATATATGGAATCATTGCCGCTTTCTTGGCTACGGCGCTCGGTGCCTGGTTAGTTTACGCCGTTTCAAAAACCCTAATCAATTATCAAATTAATGCTCAACCAACTGTAAATATGATGTTTAGTTATATACCAATAGTTGTTTTAGTAATGATTACTATAGGGGCGCTTATCGGTACGGTTTCATCACTTCTTGCTACGCATCGATACCTGAAATTGTAAACAGATGGTGAGCTTGACTTATAGCTTATGCTTTGGTATAATAACACTGTTATGAAACTGCGTTCCACCACACCAGCTTCTAAATCTAGTAAAATCAGGCGCTTATTGATTATCTTGGGTGTATTGATGCTGTGTGCAGCACCGGTTATTAACTTGACCCAACAGGTATCGGCTGACCAGTATGATGATAGAATCCGAGCATTACAGCAGGACATCGCTCGCTATAAAGCTGAGAGTGACCAATTAAATGCCCAGGCTGGCAATATACAGGCGATAATCAACCAGTTATCGACTCAGAAGGCTGCCATCCAAGCTCAAATTGACTTAAACCAGACTCGTTATGATCAGCTGGTGGAACAGATTAAGCAAAATGAACAGAAAATTGACGACAACAAGAGCGCACTCGGTGACGTTATTGCTAATATGTATGTCGATGACAAGATTTCGCCGATTGAGATGCTGGCTAGCAGTAACAACATTAGCGATTATCTTGATAAACAGGAGTACCGTGATTCAGTGCGCAATGAGTTGGTTGCAAAAATTAATGAAATTAAGGTCATACAAAAGAAACTCGACAAACAAAAGGCTGAAGTCACAACTATTCTAAACGACCAGAAACAACAGCGCGACGCCCTAGCCAGTAAAGAGGCTGAGCAGCAAGCGCTACTAAACAATACCCAAGGTCAAGAGGCCAGTTATCAACGTTTGATTAGCTCTAGCCAATCACAGATTGCCGAAGCCAAGGCAACCCAAGCATTGCTTAATAGTCGCTACTCAGGTTCGGGTGGTTATACTATTGTTGCCAGTGGCGTGGCGCCGGATTATCCATGGAACGGTTCTAATTGTCCAATGTGGGGATTTTTGTCAACCGGTGGCGCGGATGGGAATGGTGGTGATGGTTGGGGGTATGGCTGTAGACAATGCGCAAGTTATGCTGCTTGGAGAATGGCAAAGGAAACCGGAGTCTACCCACACTGGGGCAATGCGGTTAACTTTACAGGTAACGCTAGGGCGGCAGGTTACACGATAGGTGAGCCTCGGGCCCGCTCAATCGCAGTTATGGATCCAGCCAAAGCCGGGCAAAGTTATGGCCATGTAGCCTGGGTGGAGGCAGTTAATGGCGGACAGGTTCTAATTAGCCAGTATAACTACAACTACGGCGCAGGTTACGGTATGTATAGTCAGATGTGGCTATCGGCTGGAGCGTTCGACCATTATATTCACATGCCTTAATTAATAGTTCATTTATATAGCGCATATTTAACCGTATGCGCTATAATTGTATGGATATACAATTTCAGTTTTAGGGGAAGTAATGACTTATTCCGATAAAAGTACTAATGTGCATAAAAAGCCTAATGGCAAAAATAGTGTGTTATCAACGAGGTATTGGTTTTTAATCATTGCTGCTGTGGCGGCGGTCGGCTATGTCATGGGCATGCGTCACTACGAGATAGAAGCAGCGATTGGTCCGGTTTTTGGCTATAAACCACACCCGAGCAGTATTAATCTTAACTCCCTACAAGAAACCTACAATGCGTTGTCCGCTAATTTCGACGGCAGTCTTGATATGAATAAGCTAATTGCTGGTGCTAATAAGGGTATGGTAGACGCGGCCGGCGATGATTATACGGTCTATATGACGCCAACCGAATCAACTGAGTATAGTGATAGTCTGTCTGGTAAAATCGGCGGAGGCATCGGTGCTGAAATTGGCCTGCGCAACAAGTTGGTCACTGTCATTCGGGTTCTAGCTGGTAATCCGGCCGAAAAAATCGGTCTAGCAGCGGGAGACATCATTGTGGCGATTAATGATCAGTCAACCGAGGGTATGAGCGTAGATGAAGCTGTCAGCAAAATCAGGGGTGAGATTGGCACGACTGTAAAAGTAACTGTCAATCGTCAAGGTGAGACTAAGACGTTTACTATTACCCGCGACAATATCAATAACCCAAGTGTTGACGCTAAAATCGCTAACGGTATAGGTATCATGACAATATCGCGATTCGATGAAGAAACTGGTGCGCTGGCTAAAAAGGCAGCTCAGAACTTCAAGAATAAGTCTGTCAAAGGTGTCGTACTAGACTTACGTGGTAATGGTGGTGGTTTTGTAACGGCTGCGGTTGATGTAGCTGGGTTATGGTTGAACGATAAAACGGTGATGAGCGAACGTAGCGGGGGAATGGTTCGCGAGACCAAGAAAACCGAATCTCAGGCCATTCTAGATGGTATACCAACCATAGTGCTAGTCAATGGTAGCAGTGCTAGTGCCAGCGAGATTGTCGCCGGTGCCTTACAGGATTATAAAGTTGCTAAACTAGTCGGCGAAAAGACTTTTGGCAAGGGTAGTGTTCAGCAACTTATCACCTTGAATAGTGGCGCGGAGCTAAAAGTTACAATTGCTCGTTGGTACACGCCAAAAGGGCGTAATATAACAAAAGAGGGTATCAAGCCAGATGTTGCGATTGGTATATCACAAGCCGACGTCGATAAAGGAGCGGATCCACAACTAGATAAGGCGGTGCAATTATTAGGCAAATAACAAGCTTGTGTTTTTTGGATAAACTATAGTAACATAGGGGTAATATGGAACAAAAGAAAAAGATTTTACTAGTTGAAGATGATGTCGCTTTATCCGGTGTCTACAAATCCAGACTACAGATGGAGGGATTTGACATCCACGAAGTTAATAACGGCGAGCAGGCCCTGACTGCGGCACTAGAATTCAAACCCGACCTAGTCCTACTCGACGCCATGATGCCGAAAATTAGCGGCTTCGATGTGTTGGATATTCTACGTAATACCCCCGAGACTGCCAATATTCGCATTATTATGCTAACTGCTCTCAGTCAGCCAAAGGATAAAGAACGCGCCGAGTCCCTTGGCGTCGATGACTACCTGGTTAAATCACAGGTTGTAATTGGTGATGTTGTCGAACGCGTCAAGCTTCACTTAGGTGTAACAACCTAGTCTTACATTATCTAATTAAATAACCCTCATTACGAGGGTTATTTAATTTCCGACTACTTATGTGGTTATGTTACGTTAACCTGAGTGCGTGGCACAGTCTTGCCAGTAAAGTGGCCTTTTTTGACCTTTGTAAAACTAACGATACCGTCTTTGGCGGCATGAATAGTATAGTTTTTGCTAATGAATGTGCCTGGGCCAGCAACCTTAGTTGAGCCAGTCTGACGTACTAGAACTTCACCAGTGTTAACTTTCTGGCCACCGAAACGCTTGACGCCAAGTCGTTGACCGGCATTGTTGTGGATGTTTTTAGCGGTACCGCCCGCTTTGACGTGTGACATTAACTTGACTCCTTAAACTTAATATCTAAATCTAATCGATTGTATCAAAAAACCTACTACTAGTCAATGGTTGACCAGTGTGATTAGATGCGAGTCAAAATCAGTAATTCTCGAGCGACAATTTGATTTTCGCGATAGTACAATAGGTCGTTTTTTGAAACATGACGTAGTTCGTGCGGTTTATAGCCAAGCCTAGCCACAGTTTCAACTAATGGTAAGTGAGTAAAATCCCCATTTTGACTACGCCAGGCTGGTACGGCAATGCACAGTGCCGTACCAGACTTAATCTGTCCATGAATATTCTTAAGAAACTCAGATATGATATGGTTGCAGATTGTTTTGACAGACTCAAGTTTACTGGTTGACGGTGGTGCGCTAAATGGTTGGCCAAGGTATGTCTCGCAAACGATAGCGTCAATAGGTGGTTGCCATTTGATGATAGTCGCGTCACCTTCATTTAGGCGCAGAGAGGGGTGAACATTTTTCATATTAAATATCCATTCTAGATTTTCGCGGCTATATCTTATCATTTTTTCCGACAAATCAGTGCCGTATAGACCATACCCCATTAGGGCAGCCTCTTGCAGGATTACACCCGTACCGCAGAATGGATCCAGGATAGTGGCGTCTTTAACCACGCCATAAGTACCCAGGTTAATCATTATCTGAGCTAATTTCGGTGGTAGCATACCCACGAAAGCATCGCGTTTTGGTCGGTTTTGATCCCGCCTTGCATAGGCGGTGATATTCTGTGCACCGACACTCTCGGCGATGATAACATGACCGCCACCCCTGACAACTAGTAGCTCAACTTTGTTATCTGATAGGCCTAGTTTATTGTGATGTGACGTGGCGGTGCTGATAGAGGGCTCTTGATTGGGGATTAGGCGGAGGCTAACGCCGGACTTTTTTAGCTTTTGTTTGATAACTAAGCCGGTCTTTTGCACTTCTTGAGGGGTGATACTAAAACCATAAGTACTGATACCAAGTGTAATTTTTGCTTCAGCGTGAGACCATTTTTCACAATAGAGTTGAGTAATTTTCTGACTCACGTTGCGCCAGTCGGTGGTTTGCATCTGATCGATGACTTTCCCTGCTTTCGGCGTGCCGCCTAGCCGATCAAGGTTGAAGTTGTCGGTGTTAATCAATACTGCCTGTCGAGAAACAACATCTAAATATTGAGCCCCATATATCATCTCTAGTTCAGCTATACCAAGTGCTGGTTGTCGGCCTAAAATTGCTACGTACATGATATACATTATAAAGCCTATAGTAGTTTTCGGTGATATAATTGTGGGTGAGTTATGAAAATTCGTACTTGGATAAATATTATCACCGCTATTTTATTGGTAGTGGTGGTTTATATGAGCCGTCACCAAATTGCCCAAGCCTGGCATCTAGTTGGTGGGGTGAATTGGATGTTTTTTATCCTTATCTTGCCTATGCAGTTCCTGAGTTATTAT
>DAISKS010000024.1:0-10097 GCA_036820845.1 Candidatus Saccharimonadota bacterium | reverse complement strand
CCAATTTTTACATAGTTACTAGCCTTGTCATTAGCCTTTTCGGCCTCAGCTAGCTTGGATTTAGCTCGGCGTCTTAGTTCCGCCGCCTGCCGGTGTAAGTTTCTAGAGTCTGCCATAATTTGCTTCCTCCTGTCTACACTCTAATTATACTCCAAAATTTTGGTCATATAAAGTTTGGGTAAATGAGGCCAGCTAACCTAAATACCTATCGGTTATATGGTGTTTTATGCCGTTCAAAGAGTGAACGATTGGGATAATAAGGTTAATCATCGTGGTCGTTATCGATGTCAATTCGCGCAAAGCCACCAATTGGCATGGTGATTTTATAGCGTATATCGCCAGATATGTCATCGGCGGTTTTGGTGGTCGTCTTGATTAAGTCTCTCTGGGCCTGTTGCTCTTTAGTTCTCTGTCTGAATTCGACGGGGGTGTGGTCCTTGATGTCTGTCGGAGAGCTATTGGCGCTATGGGGGATGATTAACTCCTCATATTCGCCGATTCTAGCCTCATTAGCGCGGATTTTTTGATTATCACGATGCGCCAGTCTATAAACATCACGAGGGCTTGGATATAAGTTGACAACCTGCATAACATGCTGGCAAAAACGCTTAAACCGAACGCTTGGTAACTGTTCCACGCGGGTACGCTCAAGTTGGGCGCTTCTTTCGCGCCTAACTTCTTCGATTGCTTCAATCTCACCATTATCTAAAACCATATAAATCCTTAATACAGACGTATATTATAGCACTAACGGTAATATAAGTCAATATTACAGTCTTGAAATCACAAGTGTTATTTGTTAGAATATTCAAGACTTCAATAAGAAGGGCGCGGTCTCATCGTCTAACGGTTAGGACACCAGGTTCTCATCCTGGCAATCCGGGTTCGATTCCCGGTGAGATCACCAAATTAAATAACCCATCCCTCGAGATGGATTATTTAATTTGGCGACTCCCGCGGGAACGAACCCGAGCTTTTGCGTAGCAAAAGGGGTTCGGTGTAGTGACTGAAGCGAAAAAGTGTTTACATTTTTTCGCGAATAAACGGAAGAGCGTAGCGTCTTCCCGGTGAGATCACCCAGAGTGGCTATCCTTGAGTTAAATGCTATAATCATACCAATAAACCATCCAAAACAAATATGACTCACGAAATACACCATCACCTACATCATCACTTGAGCGATAAGAAGAAATTTAAACTGCTACATCGCAAAAAGTCAGTACAAATCATTGATAGAATGGTGTTAATTGTCGGCACAATCTCCCCACTAACGTCCCTGCCACAGGTCTTTGAAATACTAGAAACCAAGAGTGCCAAGGGTGTGTCAATTCTAACTTGGTTGATGTGGGTCGTCTTAGGTGTGTTCTGGTTAGTCTACGGAATAGCGCACAGGGAAAAACCGATTATTATCAATAACCTGCTTTGGATTATTCTGGAATTGACGATAGTAGTTTTAGCTCTAATCTATCACTAGTCGTCCAACCCTGAGTATCCTGATATAATGTAAGCAGCAAATATATCCAGGAGGATACTATGTCTTACACCGTTGATTTTACGAACGTATCTACCGCTGGTCTAGGATCGTCACCAGTAGCAAACACGCTTGCTGGACTGCGCGCAAATGAGGCGCGTTATTTCATGAATAAATACAAGCATAGTTTCACGACTATTCCCGCCAGTGAAAGCCTAGACACACTAGAATATGTAAACCGAATTCTTAAAAAAGAGCGTGATATTGAATTCACCGCCAAGCCACTCGAGACATCGCGTTTTCGGGTTGAAAACATCGATTGGGCCTATGTTTTTTACGAAGATGGCTTATCGGTTAATGTTTTATATACGGTTGATAACCCTAAAAAACGGGCGGTCGGATTTAAGCTGTCAGAAGGCATGGAAGTGCCAATCGAACTAGCCGATAGATTCAAGTTTGCTAGGCAAAAATCAAAGTTAGCGGGTGTAATTCGCGGGTCTTATTTTGTTATTAAAAACGAATATTAGGATTGCTGTTCTAGTTTTTGAATTACTTCAATTAATTTTCGCGGAGTTATCTCGGCCTTAATAAGATAGGCGTCGGCGTTTTGTTGCATCGCTAGTCTGGATTCGTCATCTTGCTGGAAGTTAGTTAACACAATCACCTTACTTTTAGGGATTAAATCCTCTTTGCCACGCAATGATTCTAGGACATCGTTACCGCGTTTTTCTGGCAACATAATGTCGAGCAGGATTAAATCGTACTGTTTATTACGAGCGGCGACCAGACCATCGTTACCATCGACTATCCAGTCGACTTCGTAACCAGCCTTGCGTAAACTGCGGACATACATCTCGCCTATAAATCTGTCATCTTCGATACATAAAATCGTCTTCATAAATCATCCCCTAATCATCGAGTGGTTTTTAATCCAGCCGTTACCCTCGCTGATCAAACCTTCGTTACTATTATTACTGGCTTTTAATTTATCTTCGACTGAAGCGTAGGTCGGTAGCGACACGATAAAGGTTGATCCTCTGCCATCCTCACTACGGACGCTGATAGTACCACCATGGGATTCAACGATTGCCTTACTGATATACAGGCCAATACCCGTCCCAGCAACCGCTTCGCGTGAACGATGTGAACGATAGAACTTCTGGAAAAGATTACTCAGGACATTATCGGGCATGCCGATACCATGATCCTCGATGGCGATATCGACAAAGTTGCCACTTAATTTGGCTTTTACGTTAATCACTCCACCCTCATTACTGTATTTAATAGCGTTATCAATTAGGTTGCCGAGCACTTCGCTAATACTGGCTTTGTCGGCGGCGATTGTTGGCAGGTCTGATGGTATATCAACGCTGAGCATTCGGTTTTGAGCACCGGCGCGGAGTGACATATCATCACTAATTGAGTCATAGATATTGGCGAGCGACTCCTCGGACAAGTTCATTTTTAAATGACGACGGTCATAGCGAGAGGTATTGAGGATATTATCGATATAACCCGACAAGCGGTTAGCTGATACAATTAGCCTATGGAATAACTCCTGTTGGTCATCCTCGAACTTATCGGCAAGTTCGTCAGATAAAACATCCAAATAGCCACGGATAACAGTAATCGGTCCCCGCAGTTCATGAGCAGCAAATGATATGAAATCCAAACCCTCTTCGTCAACTATGTAGAGCTTAGTTCGATCAACCAAAGTAAGCGCCACTTCGACATCAGAACCCTTTTCGTAGGACGCAAAGACGTCGAAAAAACGTCTCCCTTCCTCGTTTGGTAGTCGGTCGGGAACCCGCATCCAAACATGATCAGCATGTACGGCGGTTTCCCGACACGATTTTAGCCACTTTTTTAGGTCATCATTCTCGTTAAAAAGTAAATCAATCTGTTTTTTGCCGTCAGTGTCGCTTCGGACTGGTGCGACCTTATTGCAATAGATAATCTCATGATTTTTATCGAGTGCGATAAACCCACATTTGGCCAGATTCAGCGCCGAACTTACGATACCATCGGTATCGCTATTTTTATTATTACTAGCCTCATCCTTTTTCGTGGCAAGCTCAAAAATAGTAGTCAAAGCATCGCGAAAACCAGTACGTTCGAAATCGGTATTATTGGGATTCGGTAGTTGAAGCGAAGACTTTTCGCCTGACACATTGATGACCGCGGCCATTAAATCACGGGTTGGTTTAGTCAAGCTACTGAGTATAAGTACACTGGCCATCAGCTGTAGCGCCATGATCAAAGCTACTACTAGCCAAATAGTAATAGAGCCAAATTGTCCCGTCGCGTATATCACGGCAACAACTATTGCTAATATTGCCAACTGCAATGACAGAACGAGTATGGTTTTTCGCTTAATAAAGATAGGCCAGAAGTGACTGGCTAGACGTGGTACAGCGGGCTTTACTGCCACTGGACGTCTCCACTACCGTTCGGTACAGCTGTTATCCAGGTCTGTCCACGAACAAGGGCGATTTCATTTCCCTCTTCATCAGTAAAACTAATTTGTGATTTTGTGGTGGCTTTATACCACTTTGCGGTAATAGCGGTACCATTCTGGAATATAACGGCATCGCCGCTACCGATGGTGACGATACTTTCACGATAGCCGTCCTCGAGGATAGTTTCTTCGTCTACCTTCAAAGCAATAACCACACTTGGTGTAATTTGACCATCTTCTCGGTCGGTGTGCGGAGCGCCGGCTTGAGAGCGAGCGTACTTATTGGTCTTCTTGTCATAGGTGTATGAACTGTTATAAAGTGGTCCGCTGACCGCGATATCAATACTAGTTGCATCGGGTTTTTTAACCGGTTTGCCGTCGGTGCGTTTGAAACCTTCAAAATTAGAGGTTGTGTAGCCCTTGGCGCTATTCAAAGCATCTAGTTTCTCAAAACTCGTGTAGACATTATGAGGTGCGTAGCGGTCAGAGGCACGATGGTAATAGTTACTGTTAAAGAACTGGTCTAGATCACGGTGTTGACCGTTCCTGATTTCTTGTAGGGCACCGGCACTGCCGCCGACGTGCGCAATACTGCCATCGAATGCATCAAGCCAGTCGATGTCGTAGAGCCTCAGACTACGTACTGGACCTATTGTTTGTGGTTTTTCCTGTTGGTATAGGACTAAGAATCTAGTGATGCCACCTTCGGCAATAGCCTCGAATACTACCCCGCTATTTTTCAGACCTGATTGTGGACGTGCATTCGGGCTGTTTTCAATCATCACCCCAGTAACTACTTGTGTGGCGGCGTTCTTGTCGCCACTGAGTGTACCAGTAAGTGTTGAGTAATACTTTGGTTTATCGATGGATGCTTGCGCTTTTGATGATTTTTGAATTAACTTTCCGCTTTTAAGATTTGTTGCGACAAAAAATGACACTCCAGCTATGGCTATGGCCACCACGATAAATATCATCCAGAATTTTTTAGGGTTAGTTTTTATCCAATGTTTTAGTCGTGCTAGGTGTCCAATAGATTGTCGATTTCTCATATATGTGTATTATACCACTTATGCTAGCCGCAAATATTGATAAACTAAACAGCAGTGGCGATGGCGGCTGCAAGGCGAGCTAGTACCCTGTCGCGACCCAAGGTTGCCAAGGTGTCATTCAAGGCTGGACTAAATGGCGCCCACGATACTGCAAAGCGGATTAAGCTAAATAATATAACTGGCTTTTGGCCGGTCTTTGCTAGTAAATCATTCAGAGTAATTTGTAATGAATCGGCATCGAAGTCGCTATTTTGTAATAAATCCTTAACTGTTTCCAGCAACTCTTTTATATCATCTATCGACAAGGCTGACAGCTGTTTATTATCGCGAATCATTTGCCAGTTAGGTTCGGGATCCTCAAAGAAATAACTGGTCATAGTGCTCAGGTCTGACAAAGTCTTTAGTCGGTCTTGGACTAGCGCTAGAATTGCCTTTCGGTCATCCTCGCCCGCTGTTTCGGCAGATTTTGGCCAGAATCCATCTGTGCGACTATATAATTCATCAACACTAAGGTTTCTAATCCACTGACCGTTCATCCAGGTCAGTCGTTGTTCATCGAATCTAGCGCCACTACGCTGTACGCGGTCCAAGCTGAATTTTTCAATTAATTCCTGAACCGAGAAAATTTCTTGTTCAGTGCCGTCATTCCAGCCTAGGCTGGCGATGAAATTCAACATTGATTCGTGTAATATGCCATCTTGTTGGTACTCTTGGACGCTTTTGGCGCCATCACGCTTGCCGAGTTTCTTATTACCGTCGGCTGCTAGGATATGCGGCAGACAAGCCATAACCGGCGGTTCTATGCCCAGGGCTTCGTATAGCGACAGGTACTTTGGAATCGACGGAATATATTCAAGGCCCCTTATGACGTGAGTAATCTCCATTTCGGTATCGTCAATAATATGTGCAAAGTTATATGTTGGTAGTCCATCGCTCTTGATTAAAATAAAATCATCCAAGGCTTCAGGTCCGGCTGATAAGTCACCCATGACTTCATCATGCCATGAATAGCGCTTAATTTCTGGGACTTTAAAACGTAGCGGCTGAGAACCATCCCACACCGGAGGATTGTCGGGACGAAAATCGCGATAAAGAAAGGCTTTTTTGCTTACCTTGGCTTGAGCCCTAAATTCTTCTACTTGCTCGGTTGTATATGGGTCGGCGTATGCCAGGCCTTTATCAATTAGTTTTTGGGCCCAAGACTTATAAATATCTCGACGTTCGGTTTGTGTGTATGGTCCGTATTCACCGCCGATGTCGGGGCCTTCATCCCAATCGATGCCGAGCCATTTTAGAGTTTCAAGAATCAATTCCTTAGAACCTTCAACGAAACGAGCCTGGTCGGTGTCTTCGACTCGCAGGATAAATTTACCGCCGTTTTTCCGGGCGAACAACCAGGTAAAAAGTGCCGAACGAACATTACCTACGTGAATATAGCCAGTTGGGCTGGGCGCGAAACGTGTTCGGACAATTTTATTACTCATCAGATTAGATTATAACAGACAAACCTACAAGCTAGTTGCGATACGCAGTACCTGGTCGGTTGATAAACGTGTGTTGCCAGTAATGGTGTACAGGATACCGCCATTAACCCAGGTGGCGTTATTGCCGTAGGTGAAAATAGTCTGCCCGTTTTTCTCCTGGGTCAGGAATTCGCCGTTCGAGTCTCTGTTAACTTGGTTTTTAACGGCACTGGAGTCCCACGTACTCTTGGACTGCTTAATCATAAAGCTACTATTTCCGGTATTAGCCTTGAATTTAATCAATACCTCATCGTCGCTATATGTGACCGGACCATCCGAACTGTAGCCGTCTGGGCGGTAATCCGGATAAGTTGCATCTATGCCGGCTTGAGCGCTAGCGATGCGGACCGACAGACTTGGCATATTGATATAAGTGAAATAACCAATAACGACCAGCGCCAGTAGGCTGATGGTAAATACATTAACGTATTTCAGGCTATGTTTTAGTGGTTTTGGTTTATTGACCTTCGGTCTTGAGGCATTAGCTAGAGCCTTATCGATTGCCTCGTCTTTGATTTGCTTGGACGACTTTACGACAGGTTTTGGAGTTACAACTCGTTTACTACTAGCTTTAACAGCCAACGGGTGTCTGACGCTTGTGACGTTTACAGTTTGATTATTCGCACCATTTGGTTTATTGGCGTTTGTCTTCTGACTATTAAAATGCGAGATGCTTTTACTGCGGGCTATATCCATACTTCGTCCAACTTTTTTTAGTCCGGGCTTGATAGCAGAGATAGTCCGTTTAGTATTGTCACGTAAAGTTGCAGTACGGTGTGCTACCGAGTGAATGGCTGGACTAGTTTTTAGAGCTAGGTTAGGTTTAGCAACCGGCAGGCCGGTGGCGGCGTCGTATGTTTTCCCATTGATGGTAACGATTTTTTTATCACTCATATTTAATACTTGAAATCTCTTACATCTATTTTATGTTATTTTCCACCATAAGCAATACTGGTATAGTAAAAAATGTATTCAACTTGGTATAATATACAGCCAGAACCATGCGTAGTAAACCCTTTACGAATAGACAGTTAATCAGGCGTATCTTTACTTACGCACTGATGGCAGTTTCTATATCTGTTATCGTGACTATTACTACACTATTTATGATGGGCTATCGATTGGATAACGGTAACCTAGAGCAATATTCCTTAATTCAGTTCAGCTCTACGCCGTCTGGTGCAACTGTTTCGGTTGACGGCGCTATAGTCGGGTCCAAGACTCCAACTAAGCAGTCTGTAACTCAAGGCGAGCACCAGATTACTATCTGGCGCGATGGCTATGAAAAGTGGACCAAAAAGATCAATATCAAAATCGGTACGGTTAAGTGGTTGAATTACGCATTACTGGTACCAAATAAATTGACTGTCGAGTCGTTAGTTAAATTTGATAGCATGCATGCAAGCCTAGCATCACCAAAAGGCGATGTTATTATAGTCGCTAAGTACAACGACCGACCCGTCTTCGAACTAGTCGATATCACCGCCGACAAAATCAAAACTAAGACTATCACGCTATCCAATGATGCATACACTCCTTCAGACAATGGGAGCTCTAATCATGAATTCAACCTTGTGAAGTGGGACGGTGGCGGTCGTTATGTTCTAGTGGAGCATAAGTATAATCAGACTAGTGAATGGCTTGTAGTCGATACCCAAGACGTAAAAACTTCAAAAAATATCACCAAAACCTTTAATATCGCAATCAGTGATATAGTTTTCGACGGTACAAGTGGTAATAAATTCTACGTCCAAGACTCTGGCGATATACGCAAGCTGGATTTGTCTTCTGGTACAGTGTCGAAACCGTTAGTTGGTAAGGTTATGAAGTTTGAATACTATGGCGACACTAAAGTTATCACCTATGTAGGTCGCGGTAAAGACGACACTAACGAACGGGTTGTTGGTGTTATGCGTGAAGGTGACGAATCAGCCGCTGTCATTCGGACTACTAAAAATGACTTACCTGTGATGATTAGTACTACTCGCTATTTTAATGAAAATTATGTCGCCATAGCCGAAGGTCAGAAAATCGATATCTATAGTGGTAGTTACCCGAATACTACTAGTGATAATAATAATAGTCTAAAGCTATTCACTTCGTTTAATACTGACGCAGTTGTCGATAGCTTAGGTTTTAGCCCCAACGGTGAGTATCTCATGGTTAAATCAGCCGGTAAATATATTAGTTACGATTTGGAATACCAAGAGAAGTCCGTTATATCAGCTAGTAATTCTACCTTACGATGGCTAAATGGTAACTACTTGTGGTCAGATCAAGACGGCACGCTATCGATTCGAGAGTTCGACGGCGCCAATTACCACGCTATTAATAAACTTTCTATTGGTCAGGCAGTTACACTAACTAATAATGGCCGCTATTTATACAGCATCGGTAACTTGAACGGCTCATATCAATTGCAGCGTGTTAGAATGATACTGCCTTAGCCGCCGAATAGTCGCTCGAACAGTGTTGGCGAACTACCTGGTATAGATTCGGTTTTTACCTTATCATTCTCGGGCGCCTTGGTAGCGATACTTGGATCTGGACTAACTTGTTCAGCCGTTATTAATAAGCGATTAGTCGCAGTGCCAAGTGGCGTGCAAGTTATTAGGGTCAGAGTCGGTTTTGGTGGATTATATACAAGTTTGTTGACGTCTTTGGGTTTTACGACCTCTTTCTTGGTTACTATATAAGTGTAACGTTTCGATTTGTAGTTGGCATATATCGTGTCGCCCGGTTCTAGTTTGTCGAGCTGTGCAAAGATGAATTTATAGTCACCAGAGTCAAACAAATCATTACTGCTGTGTCCGGCTATAACCGTGTTACCCATTTCACCTGGATGACTACTGGCGCCTGGCACGGCAAACTGTGCTACGCCACCTTTCATGGCATTTAATTGCGACTTATTATCGTTTCCGACATCGTATATCACCGGTACGTCGACGTTTATTTTAGGAATGATTAGCTTGGGATCTGGTCCGACGTCAATTGCCGCATTAGGATCGACGACAATATTCTGCACCTCAATACTGCCTGGGCTAACATATGCAACAACATTGGCGATTAATATACGGTTATACTGTAAAAAAGCAAATACTAATACAACGACGAAGCCTGAAATCAACGGGATAAAGTGCTTGCTTTTTCTGACTTTAACGGCCGAGTGGCTAATTTTACCGAGCAGTTTGCGTCTGATATCAGATATTTGATCCTCATTTGATAAAGGTTTTTCCTCTTGGTCGGTCTGATTTTTTGTGGCGTGTTTGTAGTACCCTTCGTAATACTTCTGGTAGTAGTTCTGCCAGGCGGTATGGTACTGCTTCCAGTCGCTAGCCTGTGGTTGTGGGTTTTGGCTATGGCTGCGCTCATAAGGGCTAGTGTACTCGAACTGTTGGCGTTTATTGTAGTCGGGTTTATCCTGAGGTTCAGATTGACCACTGTATATACTATCGATTTGTGAACGAATCATAGACGCCGCGGCGTCTTGGGTGTGCCTATAATCTTGTTTAGGGGTATTTTGATGAGATCCCTGTTGTGACAGCGACATCCCACCTTGGCTGTTGTTTATCTCATCTGGTTTCATCTATAGATTC
>DAISKS010000023.1:0-10146 GCA_036820845.1 Candidatus Saccharimonadota bacterium | reverse complement strand
CTTGCTAAAGTTTATCTATTGTGTTACAATTAATGTTAAGTAATAGACACAATAGTCTATCTGGATGAATGCTAGCAAAAGTAATATTTCTTGCCGTTCATCATAAGCGACCAGAAAGGTTACAATGCAAAAACAATTTAAATATGGCGGCAACCGCCGTAATTATAGTGCGCCAAAAAACCGCTATAATAACAAAAAAACTGCCGGTATCCACCCCAGCAAATTCGTAAACAAGGCCATCGAACCAGAGGCTGACGTTCCATACGCGCCAACACATAGTTTTGATGATTTTGGCTTTCACCGTCAAATCGTGTCAAATATCAGCTTCCTCGGCTATAATTCACCATCTGAAATTCAAGATAAATCAATCCCCCCAGCACTTGAGGGTAAGGATGTTATCGGACTAGCCAACACTGGAACTGGTAAAACGGCCGCTTTTATGTTGCCAATCATCGACAAACTATTTGTAAACCGTGATCTTGTTAGTGTATTGGTCCTGGCGCCAACTCGCGAACTAGCTCAGCAAATCGATGAAGAGTTTAAGCGATTCGCGGCTGGACAAAAACTATTCTCTACTCTAGTAGTTGGTGGCGCTAATATCACCAGACAAATTCAGCAAATCAAGCGCGGTCCACACCTGATTGTTGGTACACCTGGACGTGTTAAAGATTTAATCAACAAACGCGTTTTGCGCCTATCGGGTGTTAACACATTTGTTTTAGACGAAGCTGACCGGATGTGCGACATGGGATTCGAGCGTGATATCCGTTACATCGAAGCTGAAATGCCAAAAGAGCGCCAGACACTTTGTTACAGTGCCACGATGACAGACAGTGTTAAGTCAATTGTCGAAGAATTCATGATTAAACCAGTAACCATTTCGGTTATTAAAAGTAGCACCAATGACCACATTGAACAGGATGTAATCCATACCAACGGCAAAGATCATAAAATAGAAACCCTGGTCGAGCTACTAGCAAAGCCTGAATTCGAAAGAGTGATTGTTTTCGGTGAGACAAAATACGGTGTTCAGCGCCTAGCTGATAACCTAGTAAAAAACGGCATTCCAGCCGAGGCTATTCATGGCAATAAATCACAGTCGCAACGCGAACGCGCTCTAAAGAAATTTAAAAGTAGCCACGTTGACGTACTAGTTGCCACTGACGTTGCAGCCCGAGGCCTCGATATTCCTGATGTAACTCACGTCATTAACTTCGACCCACCAAAAGTTTACGATGACTACGTTCACCGCATCGGCCGCACCGGCCGCGCCGGTAAAAACGGTAAAGCCTTGACCTTCGTCAATAGTCGCTAAGATCTACGCACGTGCAATAATCCTTAGTGCGTAGGTAGACCATCGCATGTTATAACTCTTGGATGTTATAATCGAGAAATGAAATCTGTATTTCAGTATTTTAAAGAACGCTTTCCAATCCAGTTAGTAGTAGTATTGTCAGCTAGTTATAGTCTTATGCTGCTAGGTGTTATCGGTCACTTGACCAACAACAAGGTACGCCCTTCGATTTTAATCCTTGTGACCCTGTCTTTTGCCGCGTTTTTGCTAAGACTACGTGTGACGGATGAATTCAAAGATCTCGATCACGATAAAAAGAATTATCCCAATCGTCCATTACAACGAGGTTTAATTAGTCCAAAGAAATTAATAACCTTAGGAATATGCGCATTTATTATTGAGTTAGGCACTATTTATGCCATAAGCCCACTGGCGATTATGTATTATATTCCGGTGCTAATCTATTCGGTGTTAACAGCTAAGGAGTTCTTTGTCTCACCTTGGCTAAACAGGCATTTCAACGCTTACCTGCTAACTCATCAATTTATATTTGTTATCTTTTCAGCCTGGGGATACTGGACTTTTGGTGTACTTGTAACCATCCAGGCATTATTTGGATTGATTGCTTTTATATTAACAATGTTCATATTCGAGATTATTCGAAAGCTAGAATATCGACATGACCGCAAAGGTAAAGTCGTCAAAGATTCCTACCCGGCCGTATGGGGAGCACCGGGTACAATAGCATTACTAATAATCATGACGACCTGTGTAGGACTATTGTTATCTGTCATCACTGGTAATACATGGCATATCTTAATCGCCTTAATGGCGGTGTTATTTACATATTCAGGACGATTCAAACTTATTCAAACGGTGATTGGTATATCATTGACTATCCAGGGAATATTATTGCTTGTATGATTGGCAACAAGGCAAAAAGCTTAATCGCCTTGCGAGATGAGTTCCTACTACCGGTACCTGATTTTATAGTCGTAAATTTTGGTGAATTAATAATAGCTGATGCAAAAGGCAAAATAAGCTTTCAAAGCGCGACCCTAGATAATATACACAGCGAACTCGTTGCAAAAGGCTGGGATAAAGTTAGTTTCAGAACGTCAGCCCTGCAAGAGGACGGCCTACAACATTCATTCGCCGGCCAATATAAGTCTTTTGTTGATATCACATATTCCAAGTCAGCTCTGAAAAAATACGCTATCAAATGCTATGAAAGTACATTTAGTGAAGGTGTGCAGCAATATGCCAAAAAGAATAACTTGGACGTAAAAGCAGGCGGATCACTGATAATTCAAAAAATGTTCTATGGCAAACAAAGTGGCGTCATATTCAGCGAAGATGGACAAGGTAATATGCATATTGTCTATGCCGACTCCTGGAAAAATATAGTTGTTGATAACGAATCCGCTCACGAATTACTAATACCAAAAATTAATATCTCTGGCAGCGGTGCTCCCAAGTATCTACGTGAGTTGGCCACCCAGGTCAGTAAATTGGAACGAGTCCAAAAGACGCCGCTAGATATCGAGTGGTCGTACGACGGTAAAAAGCTAGTCTATTTACAGATGCGACCACAAACGATACTGAACCTGGACTATAATCTGACCTGGGATAGCACGAATATTTCCGAGAATTATCCTAATACCACTCTACCCCTAACCTACTCATTCATCCGTTCACTATACGCCCAAGTTTATCCAGAATTCCTTCAATTGATAGGTTGTAACAAAAATATTTTAGCTACTAAATCAGACGTTTTTAACAATATGCTTGGTTACTTAAATGGACACGTTTATTACCGAATTTCTAACTGGTATAAGTTAGTCGAGTTTATTCCAGGTCGGCACAATCAAATATATTTCGAATCGATGCTCAATCCTGTCAAGAAACGTGGTGGATCGAAAAAACCAAATGGAATGGACGTGAAGTCTATTACGGCAATCATTAAATTTTTATGGGCGTTACTTAACTCACCGCGACTATCTAGAAAATTTACGCGCCTATTTGCGCAAAGGTATGACTCACTAAGACAAGCGACGCCAGATAATGTTAACGCCAATACTATTTTTGCTAATATTCAATACACTAAACACAGCTTGCTAGAATTATGGGCGATTCCGGTTCTAAACGATATCCGCACCATGGTATTTCACGGTATGTTAAAGAAACAGCTTATTAAACACTACAGTCATGCCGAGTATCTACGCGTCTTGCAAGGGCTAACCGACCGAGCCAGTATCAAACCACTCAGAGCACTTGGTGAATTAGGTGATTTCATAAACAATCATATGAAAAATCAGGCCGTAAGCACAATTGAGGCGCTAAAAAACACCGATTCCTGGCAACAATGCGTTGACAAAACCAAAGCCTACATAACGAGTTATTCAGCTAGAACTCCGGACGAGCTTAAACTCGAAAGCATACCGATTACAGAAAATGTTATTGACGTAATGACCATGGCTATTCACTCTAACCGCTCCAGTTACGAATTAAAAAGTGATGAACGAACGCCCGTAAAAAACCACGGTATTTTAATAAACTACCTAGCAAAAAATACTCGCCAAGCCATTGATTGGCGCGAGCGATTCCGGTTTAATCGCGCACAAGTTTTCCGCCTAGCTAGTGATGCCTACCTGGTTATTGGTGAGCGATTTTGTGCCGATGGCATCATTACTAATCCACGTGATATTTACTATTTAACCGAGCAAGAAGTTGAAGAAATTATCAACGGTCACGCCTTGGACTATAATGCCCAGGAACTAGTACGAAACCGAAAAAATAAACTCAAAGAATATGAAAAACACAAGATGTCCTTACTTGTCTCTGGGCGCGGTAAAGTCGCGCCCCTCCATCTGACGAACGAAGAAAAGCCTATTGGCAAGCAACAATTCGGTACAGGCGTTTCTGTTGGTAAAATTTCAGGGCCAGTTGTTGTAGCAACCTCTTTTGATCCACACTTGGATGTGTCCGGCAAGATTCTAGTTGTTACTCACATCGATCCCGGCTGGACGTTATTATTTACTCAAGCAGCTGGGGTAATTACGGAACGCGGTAACGCATTGTCACATGTCGCCATTATCGCGCGCGAGCTTGATATACCAGCTATAGTAGGCGTCATGGATGCGACTACTCACTATAAGACTGGTGAATTTGTTACAATGGATGGAATGTCGGGGGAAATAATACTTGAAAAAAATAAAACAACTCGCCAATAAAATTAACATTCCCGGTGCCATCAGCCTACTCAGTTTACTATCTGCTTGGACTGCTATTTTATTGCTGCTATCAAATGAACTCAGACTAAGCGTAGTCATGGCTGTTATAGCTTTCTTGCTGGATGCTGCAGATGGACTAGCTGCCCGCAAACTAGAACTAGAGAGTGAATTTGGTCGTCAACTCGACAGTTTCATAGATATTATAAACTACTCCCTGTTATCAGCGTTGGTTATATGGAAAGAGATTATACCCGGCGCACTAGGTGCGATTGTCGGATTTATTGTTATTATAACTGGCATCCTCCGGCTTGCTGCATTTAACCAAGAAGGTTGTATCACAAAAAAAGGCATCACCTACTATCGAGGTTTGATAGTTTGCCATATGTCTTTGATAGCATTCATCTTTTTGCTAATTAGCCGCTTTGTCCAACTACCCGAAATACTTATAGCGCTATTTATTTCATTGTTTGCACTACTACAGCTCTCTGATATTAAGACTCGTAAATCAGGTGCTCTATTATTTTGGGCGCCGGTGGCCATCTTGATAGGTATTGTCGGATTCTTATGGCTATAGTCGTCACGACTAAACCCACAGCTAACGATATAGACAAAATCGTTCGCGTGCTCGATGAAATAACCGAACTAACGCCGCGCACCAAGAAAGCGCTTAAATCGAGTCAAATCGCAGTTGCCCGTGATGGTGACGAGCTGATTGGTTGGCTAATTTCGGAGCACTTGTGTAAGAACGTTTATGAAATTGGTGGCGCATACATAAACCCAAACTATCGTCGTCAAGGAATATTCGAAGAACTCACCAAAGAACTAATAAATAGTGATTGCGTGTACCTTGTCGCCTCGTATCATTCATATATCATCCGACACTTTTTGAGGGACCGCGGTTTCCGCAAATCATCATTAATGGAGTTTGCTAAACTAAGTAATGGCCGATTTATAACCAAGCGTATTCGAACAGCTGTCAGGGTCGCTCATCATTTATCGAACAACTCAGCAAAATATATTATTAGAATGGATAATACATGATAGATAGACCACTTATTTCGCTTTTACTTACGATTCTACCTATTATTGCCATTATTGGGGTCGAATATTCTAGCAAGCGTTTCCATATCGAACGCGAAATAACGCGTAAATTAGTACATATCATGTTAGGAATAGTGGCGGTTTTGGGATTTATCGAGGGGCCAATCTGGCTATTTGCCGTTATCGTATCAGTGATGACTTTATTTATTGTAATATCTTTTTTCAAGAAAATTCTACCGTCAGTGCACAACGTAAATCGACCGACCTATGGTGAGATATTTCTTCCTATCGGCATACTAGCCCCTTTACTACTAGTGTCACATAATCCAAAAATTTATATTACCAGCATACTAGTCGTAACTTTAGCAGATAGTGGGGCTGGTCTAGTCGGTCATTGGCAAAAAAAGAATCGTAAGACTATTATAGGATCAGTTGTATTTTTCATAATCGCCTTAATAGTTATTTCGGCGCTTAACAATATATCGCCTCATCTGGCTATGTTAGTTGCCCTGGTCTCCACGGTAATCGAACGATTTTCACCATATGGTAGCGATAACCTGACTGTACCTTTGGGTGTAGCCGGCCTAATGCTTCTTCTTCATATGTAATTTGAACATAAGGATATCCGAAAAATAATGGATGATAACGCCTGATATTAGGGCTGCCACAGATTGCCAGCTAAAACCATAGACCAGCATTAGTATGCAAGTTGCCATGACCGGTCCGTCTGCTGTGTCAAAAAAACGCTGAACCGCCGCAAAGTGTTTACTAATATTCCCGGGTTTAATACCTAGTTGCCTTTTAATACAACTATTAACTAGCTCACCTAACGCGTATGAGAATCCAAATAAAGTGCCTAGTAGGATTGGATCATATCGAAATACCCAGTGCACCCAGTTGGCGCCCATTAAACGTAGTTGCCATAATATAACCACTACTATCAGCGAGCCGACAATATATATTACTAGCCCGCGATATGTCTTATTTCGGCCAAATAACGGTTTATTGAATAAAGTAGCGCCATTGTCTATCGGCACATCGAGTCGCTGAAAGATTCCTTTTTTCAACGCAACGACTAAAAAGATACCTGGCAAAAGAATAGGTAGTAAAAGTGTAATAGTCTGAAGAATGAACAATATTATTTAGATTCCAACGGTACAAAAATATGTGCTATTGCCAGCAACACCATACCCACAACCATACCAGTACCGTTAATTACTTGCATGTAGTTGTCGGGGCTAGTTATTAGTATAGCTGTCCCAATCGTGACTATCGAAAATCCGAACCTAGTAACTCCGGATAGTAGAGCGTTCTTGGTGATTACTGACACGCCATAGGCTGCAGGCACCATAGATATTGCTAACAATACGACATAGGCATACACAACTATCTGATCAATATTAAACGAGAAGAAACCTTCCTCTGAGAACCCAGGATTGGATTTATAAAACATAAACCTGAGTGCTATGAAAACCGTCAAGGCAATTGCACCGATAACCCAGTAAACTATTCGGTCTTTTTTGCGTTTAATAGTACTTACGTATGAATAAAAGAACGCAATTAATGCCACTAGGAATAACAATACGCCTAATAGCGTAAATAGTTTTATATCAGCTGGGCGAAAACCAGTTACATATGACCAACACCCAAAAGCCAGGCCAGTTAACGCCAGTCCGATACCAAATGACTTGAAGGTTTTATTTTTCCAATGCCGCAAATAATAACTTGCGATTAATATTAGTAGTAGAGTACCGATTGCAAAGAACCCAAAGACCCATGGATTCACATTGTCACTAAGTAAACCTATTAAGTATTTCATAGCCTCAGTATAGCATAAGTGCATCTACGTATATCGGTCTTTTATCTAGAACTATAACCCCAGTTATATCCTGTATATATAGCCTATTTTCAATTGACAGATTATACCTAGTTTGGAGTAAATCATAGAACGGACAGTTCGTAGACGCAGCCATTGAGAATATGTCAGTTTTTTTAGATGACTCGTTGGCGATACCATACAATAGCTCTGCGTATAGATCTCGGTTATTACCCTTAGTTATTGCTAGTGTTACTGTCGGACAATTTATAGTGGTACTCTGCTTTGGGATAGGTATGTATTTAAATCTCCTGGCGAATAGATTGAATGGAATACGAGCATAACGTAACACACTAGCATAGTGTACTACGATGAACTGTTTCCACTTTCTTTGATCTACTAATCCGGCAAAACCAACAATCTTACTATCACGTAATAACACGTAGCTGTTGCTCTCAGTGACTCCAATCTTTTTTAACAAATGTTCAGTTACCACTGGAAAGAGATTGTTTTTACTGCCCTCCCGATTGATGAATTCTAGAAGTTCCGTACGATTAATATCGGTTGCTTTTTCAAACTCACACCTAATACTGTGTGGTTTTTTAACACGGTGAGCATTGATAATCATGACTTTGTAATCTGTGACTAGACGTGGCGGTTTCAGTAACGGATGAGACCTAGTAAATGCTTGGATAGCCCGAGTGTTACTTTTTAGTACTGAAAAAAAGTAGGCATCATTACCGAAATACTTATAAAATGCCAATCGCCAATCAATGGGCTGAAGGCGTACAGGATTCTTGCGAACTGCACTCAAATATCCTAAATTCGATGGCTCGCCGTTAATGTAGTAGTCGCCGTCCGCACACGCACACATATACGCTAGACTCCCCAAGCCATCCCGTATCACACCTAGACGCACCCCGTCGTGATTAAATGACTGTAGTGGAGATGGCCGACGCGTATAAATTAGGTTAAATAAACCATTAAGCGATAGACTCTCGATTAACGCCTTTATAGCTGAATCATCACTCTTCGTGGGCCTTTCGGCTAAATGTGGTTCTGACTGCTCACCGTTGTACTCCATGTCAAAGGTGCTATAAGACTGAAAGCTAACACCTGGGTGCTTTTTTAAAAACTTCAAATAGGTACCAAGCCCCTTGCTAGCAATTTGACTCATGAAAGCTGGCCCAATGTCCCTCCAGCTCCACACTGCGTCAGGGTAGGTTATCATCACCCAAAAATATTTCAACCAAGCCTGTCGTGGCACTAATCCACCCAGAAATTGATGTAACATCATGATTCTAAACTGAATCTTTGATTGTTGCATCAGTATACGTCCAACCGTTGCCCTAGGATTAGCCTCGATTAAAATTAGATCGTTATTAGATGTAAGTAAAAAATCTAGACCCAGTTGACCATGATAATTTAACTTTTTGCGAATTTTGGCGTCAATTTCACGAACTAGTTCTGGTGTATCGATTCTCTTGGCAGCAGCCATGGCGCCTGGCTCGTTTGTTGAAAACACACTCTTGTACACAATCACATCGTCGTTATTTGATAATGAAAAGGATGATATTGGTTCTCCTTCAATATATTCCTGTACTATATACCCGCCATTAGCTTTGTAGTCGAGCACCGAGGGCTTTATCTTGTCGCCCAGTTCGACGTCTACAACCTGATGACCGAAACGGGAATATACGGGTTTTAATACAACTCGCTTTGCCCATCTCTCCCGCCACTTAGTCGCATCTGAATGCGTTTTTACGAGCGCAGTCCTAGGAATGGGAAGTTGCAGTGAAGAGGCAAGTAGATGAAATGTCCATTTACTATGTAGTCTAGTTAATGTGTCTAAATTATCTATATTTACAAGAACCTTAGGACATAGACGCCTAATCTTTTTTATATTTTTTGCTAAGTAAAAGGTTTCTTCACCCAGAACAACGACCTCATCGATTGAATTTTCGTTCACGATTTTACATATCGCTTCGATATATTCATCTTCAGCGAATCGGACCGATGGCACTTTAAAGTACCGCTTGACTGCTCTTGAATACATAGTGTAGTCAAAGTTTACACTGTCTGCAGTATATACTTCGTGGCCAGCCGATTTGAGTCGTCTGGCCTCTTTTAAAGCAACAAAGTGTCTACTGCCAGTTATTAGAATCTTGGAAGGCATCGCCTGACTCGGGCTGAGGGTGTGTTTGTGTTGGTGTTGTGGCGTTGACTGGTGTTATTGGAGCGGGATTAGGTATAATTTTTACTTCAACTTCTTTGCCCATTTTGATCCAACCTTCTCTCTCCATCATAGCCACCTGTTTATTCTGTGGCGTATTGATGTATCCGTAATACAAAAACGGCACAACGATTTGAATCGAGGCATATAAAAATCCGATAAAGTACGCTGCAACCTTTGAGCCACCACCGCCACCTGCTGTCACTCCATTAAGCGCTGCGTTGACTAATAGAAAACAGACTGGTACAGCAAAAGAAAGAGACAGTATTTTGCCGGTTCTTACATGATGTAGTTTCGCTGTAGAAAGTGCCGCAAGAGCAATAACCATACTACCAAGCCATCCCACTGAATGATACATACCGTCATATTCAGTCTCACCACCTAGCCACTCGTACTTCATTACCGCAAAAAAGAAAAAAGCGGCAAAGAGTGCTGAGATAGTGAACATTGCAGTAAATGTTGATTTCTTATCAGGTGCAATAACCATACCCCTAATGGCAGTTGTTATTGAAAAAGTTAACCAAGTCAC
>DAISKS010000022.1:2471-10168 GCA_036820845.1 Candidatus Saccharimonadota bacterium | reverse complement strand
CTGGTGCGAGTACAGGGACTCTAACCCTGGACCCCTTGCTTGGGAAGCAAGTGCTCTAACAACTGAGCTACACTCGCATTATAATAATTATAACCTGCTTACTATTCAAAGCCTACCTACTATAGTAAACGATCTAGACTATTATAGTCACCCACTCGCTTTACAAAGAGAATATTCACATGAGTAATATGTATTTGTGCGATACGACTCACTTTAGGCAACGTGGTCAATCTTAAGTAGACCTTGCGGGATATGGGTATCAACAGGTATTTCAGCGTGCACCCTATATAAACCATTCTCTTCTTTGTAATTGTAGCCGTCGCCTAAAACTTCTTCGACCAAAGCCCTACCTATATGAAACTCTATCCTTTGGCGATCATATCTCTCTACAGCACCCGTCTCCGATAATCGTGTACGTTCTCGAGGTCTATTTTCGGTGTCAATAGCAAGCCCTCCCAGCTCTCGTCGCATCGTAACCAACCTAGGGTAAGCTTCGTCACCATGTAAATCTACATCCTTGACAATCTCGCCAATAGCCAAATGAACTCGGTCACGCCTGCGCTTCTCATTGATAGTAAGTTCAACTACCGACCATATAGCATTACAGACCGCGACTGCAGGGTATTCCATACCATTTTTAGCAAGCTCACTCAAATCCTCTTGAATAATAACTTCTTGTAAACTAGCCTGCTCTAATAACATGGTATGATTTTTATTTTTATTCTACCTCTTCTTAACCATACTCGCTTATGTTTTTTGTGTCAAATCACAGTCGGTTAGCTAGTATAATCTAAAGCCCGGTAAACCACCCCATTCGACAACCGTAAAGCCTTTACGAGGAATTGATTTCAGGCTTTGAGTTGGTATGCTGATTGGCTTATCCATACCCTTGGCATCTAGGAACACGCGAATTACAGTATCTGGTTTTGGGGTAATATGTAGTGGCGCTAATTTATCCATTTGTGCCGTGGTAAACCATGTTAAACGAACGTAAGGCTGAGTAGGCAATTTACCCTGCCAGTAATCCATAAAGTCACCTGACTCGGTATCGTTCAAACCCTGTTGTTTTAGCTGCTTGCTAATTGTTGACAGCAAATCACCTTGCTTAACGATGGTACCACTAGTTATATTTGGGTACTCGCCAAAACCTGGTCCTTCCCAGAATAATGAACTGTAGTTCCTACCATTAACAACTAGGTTGCCGTTCGGCTTAGCCAGTGCTGTCCAGCCTGTATTTTGATTGTAGTAAGGGTCTGATATCTTGACGTCTGCACCGACTTTTACATTTACATATTGAGACGAAGTTGGATACAGGTACACAACTGGTTTCGCGCAACCGCCCATTGGAGCAAATTGAGTCCTGATGTAAACTAACCAATCACCATTGACGTCCTTGTAGATAACTAGAGCGTGATACTTCATAAAGTCTTCTAGTGATATGTTGCGCAGATAGTTAGTCTCGTCAGATTGATAGAAATCCTTGAATTCCTGATATGCTTTTTGGACGAGAATATTATTAGAATCTTTGATTGCATATACCGTCAAGCCTTTGGCAGACTTACCGATTTCTTCGACGTCATCAGCTGAAATACTATTTGTTTTTGTAACTGAGGCGGTCAATGAGCCGCAGCCATGAGTAATCGCTTTTAGAGAATCACTAGCCGAATAACCACTAGACCATTGGTATTTATCGAGTGACACGTCCAAAGGTTCGTAGCGCAAGGTGATCGTTGTGTTCAGTGGAGTTTTCATGTAGTAGCTGACAGACACTAGCCCGGTATCTTGACTGGTGTTCTCGGACTTTAGGACAGTACTTTTTCCAAGTTGCTTGACCGTATACTCCTGAAAACTGTCAGTTTTGTCACGTTGTACGTAAGGTTGACCGACGCTAGGATAAGTTGGCGCCATCACTACGCTGCCACTGTCATTTATCTTTATCTGGTTAGGGATACTTAGCGAATCGTAACGCGTATTATTATCAATACTTACCTTGGATGCCAGTATATCGGATAGGTATTTATCGTAGTCAGAGTTATAAACAGCATTGGCATCAGGACGACCGATATATGTGATGACACCGCTATTAGACTGTTCAAATAAGTAAACGGCGTCTCCGCTGAAATAAGTAGGTATGGTAACTTTAATAATTTGGCTACCGCCACGTGTTCCAACTTTGTAGTACTTGGCGTTAGTCTCACCATCGTCACCGGACGCCTTGAAATAGCCCTGTTTTGATAGAGCCACTGCCTTATCTAGCCAAACCTCGCCGGTAGTCGGCGTGATGAACTTAACTAGCTGCGGGTCAGTTTCTTTAATAGCAGGTTTATTAACCTTACTACTATTGGATTTCTGGGCCTTATTGTTAAACCCTTTATTCTGCGTTAGATACCAAATCGCAGAGACCGATACTAATACGACTAACGCCAGTAGGGCTGCAATTATGGTTTTTTTATTAGATTTTTTAGGTTTACTATGGAACTCAGTCGGAAAAGTATAACTATCAACGGGATGTCGATCGACTGCAGGTTCAGACTTATAGTCACTTGTATCTTCGACAGGCAAAGAGTCTAAGGACTCCTGAATATCGTTATCTATACCACTATTAGAATCGTTCGGTTCACCTTCGTCCATACTACCCCCTATATATCACTAAGGTCTATGATAGTAGTTATGTTTATTATTGTCTAGCTAAGTAGTAGTGATTGCCAGTTTATTTAATCCAGTCCTCGAGCAATTCGGATTGTAATCCAGCGGCATTTTTAGCGTCAATAAATGCCCTTAAGTCCTCTTTGAAGGTGTGTCTAAAGTGCATTAGTACAATATCGCCAGGCTTTAAGCTATTAGTGTCCTGATATTCCATCCGGCCACTATCGGATAGTGCCGTCCATAGTACAACTGACTTCATGCCACACGCCTTAGCGGCCCTGAGAGTGTCGCCAGTGTAGTTACCGCCTGGCGGACGGAATAGTTTTGGTTTCTGATTATAGGTCTTTCCAAGATACTCAGCACCGCCACAAATCTCGTCAATTTGCTGTTGGTATGGCATTCTGTACATTCCTAGTTGATGATTAAGTGAGTGATTCTCAATCGAGAAGTACTTCTTCGGAAAACCGTCAAAATATCCAGCTTCGTCTTCAATAAATGGGCGCGCAACAAATAATGAGGCTTTGATATTATTATCAGTTAACATTTTAATAGATTCAGGCGATTTGTATTTGCCGTCGTCAATAGTTAGGAACACAACTGGTTTCTGAGTCGTGATATGACTGATTACTGGCGCAAATTCTGAACCGTCATCAACTGGCTTATAGTCAGATTCTATACGAGGCACGCGGTATATGACTGGCTTATGCCTAAGACGTCCATTTTGCATGCGATTCCGTCTAGTGCTAGAAAATGAAGTCGATCTCACAGATTGATAATTAGTCAGCTGAACTAAAAAAGACAATGTTAACACCAACACCACCGTCCATAGGATGATTGCTGATATCTCGTACTGGTATTTAGTTAACCACTTCCCTGATGTCACTGTAACTAGTATAACAGAATGGCTATTTCTCGGAGATTACTATGGTTTGATTCAGATACTTATCAGACTCAATTTGGTCAATCATGCAATGCGCCACATTCGCTCGAGATATAGTTGAATTAGCCTTTAAATTAAGGCTGTTGTCGATGTTGTACTGTTTGGTTAATGGTCCGTTCGTCAAATTTGCTGGCCTCACAATTATCCAGTCCAGATTGCTTTTCATAATGGCACTTTCTTGAATTCTCTTGGCAGCAAACATATCCTTCATAAACGGAATATTCGATAGCAACCTCCAGGATACCGGTAATTTTGACCTGTCTTCAAGCAGCCCGGCACCAGTTTCGACAATAATACGTTTCACGTTATTCTTTTGCATCGCCTTAATAATATTTATCGTCCCATCGGATAATATTTTATTTGACACACCAGGTCTAGTGCCCAGCGCCACTAACACCACATCCTGACCGTCGGCGGCCCTATCAACCGAGTCGTAATCTAAAACATCGCCATAGAAAAGTTTCACCTCGTGTGCCATTTTGGCCTTTGAATTTCGACCTTTATGAATAAAAGCTGATGTTTCATAGTTCTTTTCAATAGACTGTCGGACTAGTTCTCTGCCCGTTCCGCCAGTCGCGCCAAAGACCAATACCTTCATAATTGATCCTCGTCCAGTAGTGGATATATGTCTAGTGCAACTTCTTCGTATGGATGCGCCTTTTTGAGTGCTGCGACCACCAATCTGGCGTCAGACCTATCACACACCACCTCTATCCTCTCCTCTTCAACGACTTCTGGCTGGTTTGGTTGACCGATGTGTGGATTTGCATTCGAGCTAGGCGTGAATCTGCCTTGACCAGCGCTACTGAAACTGCAATATCTATATTCGCCTATGACACCTGCACCGACATCGCCAATTGCTTGACGTATCTTATCAGCGTCCTCGATTGGTGCGAATGTTACGATTTTTACCCGTTTAATGTCCATAATCGCATTATATCAGAAAAGATATCGTAGAAACGTTAGAGGTTTTTTATCAAAGCAACCAATTCTGGGAAGTGTTCCTGTTTAAAATGTCCCATGTCGTCGAATAGTATTACTTTGGAGTTCGGTAAGTCATTTTGGTATTTATAGACATGATCGAGTGGCACAACTACATCATCTTTACTTTGAATTAACAGTATTTTTTTAACTTGATCGTTAAACCGGGAGAGTGATTTTGGCAAACTAAACGACGCCAACTCCTCAGATTCAAGTTCTTCGTATGGTGCCGCTACCAACACTGTAGCTCTAATCTTTTTTGGCATTTCATTTTCGGACAAGTATTTTGCTAGAAATATCCCGCCAAGTGAATGACCCACCAAAATCATGTTGTTTTTCAATAAAGGTATTATTTTTTCAAACCAGATTGACCACTCACTATACTTGGCGTTAGTGGTGTTCGGCATTCTAGGTACTAGCACTTCGTAATCCTCGCCTAGGTCTGCAGTAATTGAACTCTTCCAGTCTAATCTATACTTCAGTTTATCCAACTCTAGAACAACTGACTTCATACTGTCTATATAATTTTTATAACTCGAGAAAGTAGTTCCACCGTGAATCACCAATACCTGTTGCTTCATGGAATTATTATAACAAAATAGAAGTCGAAACGACTTCTATGAAAATTTTTAGTATATTGGCGTAACACATTGAAAAAAGTTTTCACGAAATCAGTAGAAAGATTAGTCGATGGAGGAAGATATTAGAAGCACTCCCTCTCTTTATATTGCAGGCCGCATTTTATATATCTCTGCTATCTCGTAACTCAAAGGACTGCGGGTTTAAACGATGACAGCGCAATTAGTTTTTTATGCAGCGTAAGGAGTAACCGATTATTTTTGAAAAGAAATTAAAACGACGATAGACACGATGATAGGGCGCTGAATAAAGAATCTCTCGAGTCGTAGTATAATTTCCAGAACTTGTGCTAGTCGCCCATACAGCTCCATCTGGTCCATTGAATACGCCCAAGCCATCGCGAGTGCCATTAAGCTCTAGGTTCAAACCTGATAATCCACCAGGTCTCATTTGTGTACCCTGATCTGTACCTCTATATCCGGTAGCATCCGCTTGAGCTTGAGTCATGCCAAGATATACTTCTAAAATTTTCCAGTCATTATCACTTGGAACGTGTGCACCAGTCGGACAAATTCCCTGCGAACCTTCAACGGTTGAATAGTTCATCATTTCACTCCATTGATATATCGCACCATACGCTGTACAGTTTGCCTCTGAATTATTAAAGCAGTATTTTTGCACAACCTGACTTGCGCCTTCATTCGTAGGGTTAGCGGTACCGTTAATCATAGTGCCTACGTTCACACTTTTTCTCGCCCAAAACTGTGTGCCAATTTGAATCCAATCATCTACGACAAAATTCGCGGTGCACGTCTTGTTGCCGTCCATCGTAATAGCATAGCTAGCGCTAGTCACGCCACTACAACCAGCACTGCCAGTCCAACTATCTAGTTTATAGCCACTATTAGGCGTAGCAGTAATAATTGGGGTTGAGTTAAGGGTATAATTGCCGTTTACAACAGTATTAACTGAACCATTAGCACCAGCAGAAATTGCTAATGATACTTGGGTCGAGGCACTGGCGGTATTAGACCAATCACTAGTATCACCAGATATAGTTACGTTTAGTCGGTAGTAATAGGTTGTGCCAGAGGTTAAGCCAGTTGAAGAAGCTGAGGTGTCGGTTGGAGCTGGTGCGGTTAGAGTTGTAAGGTTATCCGTAAAGCTGCTGTTGGTAGCACGTTGAAGTACGAATGATTCAGCGCCAGAAACCGCATTCCAAAATAAGTTGATTGAGGTTGGAGATGATGGATTAGCAGATAAGGTGACTGGGAACGAGTAAGTGCAAGCACCTTCAGATACTACTCCGTCTTGATTAATATTCCTTTTTATGGAAGTGCCGTTCTTGATAGTAAGACAGAAGGTTTGTGGATTAGAAGAATTGTTGACGATGTATACACCAATTGTATTGCCGCCACTTAGTTTAAGACATTTAGTGTTAACGTCTGGGTCATTTGAGCAGTTTGTGACTACATTATTTGGATAGCCACTATTCTCTACTTGAAATAATTTTAATAGCTTAACTGAATTAGAAAGATCTGATTGGATAGAAGCTACGATGGCTTTTTGAGATATGCCCGTATACGCAACTATAGTCACTGCTGCTAGTATGCCGATCACTACTATTACAACTAGTAGTTCGACGATAGTAAAGCCAAATCGTTTTGATATATTTTTATATTTCATATTTTTATAAATTAGCTTAAGCTTAATTCATTTAATAATAACATAAAAGAACAGAAGCCCATCACGGCTTCTGTTACTGTTTACAATTGGTGCGGGTACGGAGACTCTAACTCCGGACCTCTTCCTTGGCAAGGAAGCGCTCTAACAACTGAGCTACACCCGCGTGTATCTAAAAATTATAGAGAAAGAATTGCTAAATTGCAAGGTGTAGTAAGACTAAATACTAAATAAATGTTACTCGTGCCATCGCCAAAGCGCAACGTGCCTGTCGTTCACATATGCGACTCATCGAAAGGCGTTCACGGCCATTTATTACTGGTGTAGTTTCTGCTTCAGTGGGCGGTATTGTCCAATGTTCGGCATCTACTGAAGACAAAAGCTCTGGTGCATCGACTAATAGATTGCCTTCCAGCTCCGAAAACGTTCGGTCCTCTACTATGGCTTCGACATGAAACCCTGGCTCGTAATCACAATTAGTTTCTAGTGAACTCAACATTACTGCCTCCTCTACTGATTGTAATATTGTGATTATAAAATAACAACAGTATAAGTACAATGCAGCACCTCATATCAGGCGGTCGCTATACTTCCCATTTACGCTCATAAAGGCTACACTCAATCCTCCCAGACATCACTTCGTTCTCCGCTAGATGATGAAAAAGTGTAAACAGTTTTTCATTCATCTCACTACACTGAACTGGGTTAATTTTGCTTCGCAAAATCCCAGTTCAAGCCCGGAGGGCTGCCAAAGAAAATGGTCCTATCTATAGGACAGGACCATTTTCTTTGGTGGCTCCTCCCAGACTTGAACTGGGGACACAAGGCTCTTCAGGCCTCTGCTCTACCAACTGAGCTAAAGAGCCAC
>DAISKS010000022.1:0-2371 GCA_036820845.1 Candidatus Saccharimonadota bacterium | reverse complement strand
GCCACGCCAACCTATTTTACTAGAGATAGAGGTTTTGGACAAGTCAGACTAGAATTGTTTTAAAAAGCTAGATGAAAAGGTACTAGCAAGTTTTTGTTGTTCATCAAACCTTTCGACAGCCAAATCGACTAATTTACAAACAAGGTCAATCGATGACAGGCCACTAGCCCGCCAGTTATGAGCGTATAAGCTACCTGGAAGTGGATTGATCTCGTTGAAATATAGATTTTCGCTGCTGGAGTTTATTAACAGGTCTATTCTGGCAATTCCAGTACAGCCTGCCGCCTTATACATCTCCTTAGCCACCCTGATTGAGTCTTCGTATAGATTATCGGGCAAAATCGCAGGCAACTCACTGTAACCCTGCGCACCCTGCTGGCCCATCTTTTTACCACCCTTTTTTCCGTTATTCATATACTTGGTTTCGAAGTCAAAAAACTCATCCTTGGCAAGAGGTCGTTCGACTAGTGCAGCTTGCAATTCGTTATTGCCCATAATTGGCACCGTCACTTCAATCAAGTTACCGACCGCTTCTTCGACTAATATTTTATCGTCGTAATAAGCCGCGACTTCACAGGCGTCTACTAATTCACTATCGTCATTAACCTTTGTAATACCAATGCTCGAACCTAGGTGAGCTGGTTTCACAAATAATGGGTACATGAGTGATTTATTGATTTTAGAGATAATAGTTTCTCTATCTACTTCAAATTCAGATTTTGAAAAATAAATGAACTGTGGTGTCAAAATATCGTTTTGCAAGGCCACCTGTTTAGACAAAACCTTATCCATCGCCACCACACTAGCTTCCATGTCACAACCAACAAATGGGATACCCGCTAGTCTTAATAATCCCATCAGACTACCATCTTCGCCATAGGTACCGTGCATAGCCGGAAACGCCACGTCAATTCGTATATCGCGAGGTTTTAGCCCGGATTTTCGTAAAACTAGGCCCTTATCAAAGTACATCGACAACGGTTTGGATTTAGCCATAAAATCATCAATGGCTTTATCACGAAAGAAAGATATATCTTTTAATTTGTTATCACAGAACCATCGTCCGTCTTTGGCAATATAAACCGCCACTACATTATATTTTTTTGATAGTTCAAGCGGTTTTATGACCGAACTTAGAGCGGTAATAATCGATATGTCATGTTCGGTTGATTGACCACCGAAGAATACGGCAACTGTTTTCATATCTCTAGTATATACCAGTTATGCGTAATTATCAGGCCAATCGTTTTGCATCAGAATAATATCACCGCCAATTATATATTGGTCGAGATGTGTATAGAATTCCAGCGGATTATCGATTATATTTACTTCACCTTTAAAACCGGCGGCAGTCAGACCGGTTTTTATGTAGTCTGTTACCGAATTATTCATTAGGTAAACTACGTCGGCAACATTGGCAATTTGTCGACCAATCTTTTCGTGCACTTCACGAGTTTTGTCGCCCTGTTCAACTAAACCTGGCGTTACGTATACTTTTCGTTTCGCATCAATTTGCTTAAGCAATTCTAGCCCAACTTCTATACCGTCGCTATTGCCGTTATATGTATCATCAATAATCCAAGCACCGTTAAGGTGCTTCGGTTCTAGTCGATGCTCGAATGGTTTGGTTCGTTTGATGCCGGCCTCAATTTGTGAAGGTCTTAGTCCTAACGATTCGGCAATATCCACGGCGACTGTTATGATACCTATATTATGCTCGCCAAGTAGACTAGTGTGGGCGCTAATCTCTTTGTCGCCTTTCTTTATTTTGAAATCAGTGCCATTTATATCGGTCTTGATGTAACTCACCTTCCAGTTATGTACGCCGGCGCGATTGTAATTTAATTTGTCGTCCGATTTTACCTCGGCACGTACTAGGCCATTTTCAATATTCTTGTATAGTGGTTTGTCGCCTAGACTATCACGGAGTTCGAAAATGGTAGCGACAGTTTGGTCGATTGAGCCAAAACTCGACAAGTGCGCCTCATTAATACCGGTGATTATACCGATGTCTGGTTTAATTAATTCACATAGCTCCTTAACATCGCCAACCTTGCCCTCGCCAAGCTCAAATATTATCACCTCTTCGTCGCCTTTTAGAGTTTGCGCAAAACGACTAATACCGATCATGGTATTCATATTGCCAGGCGTAAAAGCCACATTCTTACCTTCAGCTAGAACCGTCGCCAGGATTTCTTTGGCGCTAGTTTTACCATAGCTACCAGCGATAGCAATTTTCAGCGCCTGATGTTTAGCTATAATATTAGTTGCTTCACGAATTACCATTCGACGGCGTGGTTTTTGAATTAACCAGTGCATAATAACTAGCGGAATAATTATAATATACGGAGACAAGAGTGGGAACAACAGC
>DAISKS010000021.1:0-10821 GCA_036820845.1 Candidatus Saccharimonadota bacterium | reverse complement strand
ACCGGTTTGGTCACACTCGTAGTTGACTAATCATGCGGAAAGTGTGCAAGAGACAAGGGCCCCGATTATGTCGGAGCGGTCAGTCTAGCCTGCAGCGGCAGGTGTCTGTGGTTCACACGCTCAATATATTTATAAGATGCGTATGCTGCAACTCGGACAATAATCTGTCGCTCGGGCTTTTTTAATTTGGAAGCGAAAGTGCTATAGTCTGTAGTGGCGATGCTAAGAATACTGTACGTAATAATACTATTAATCTGCCTGGTTACTGTGGGCTTGATATTAAATCTTACGACCCCGTCGAACGCCGGTCCGTTGGGTATTCTAATATTACTAGTAGCATCATATGTGATACTAGTATTGGTTTTTACATATATCATCTATCATTTCAATAAATTAATTGCGCGTCTTTCTTTGGTTCTTATTTCACGTAAGCCGGTGACTACGTTGTCGGTGAAAAGGTCGTATTATCTCTCTACTGTATTATCTACTATACCTATTATATTTACTGGGCTACAGTCGGTTGGATCAGTGGGGTTCTACGAGGTATTATTGATAGTGATTTTTGTTACAATCAGCTGTTTCTATGTGCTAAAACGAGTGGAATGAGTGTAATGCTTGTTCTTATCGTGATATAATTACGGTTATGAAACCAGAGAATCAGCCTTCTCCAATAGGTTCGGAGAGTGTCCTTGTTGAGACTATGCCGACCGTAATAGTTCCAGCTGAGCAAGTAAACGATTACGGCGTCGAACAGGGCGCTGAGCGATACGAGCAAGCAGCTGAACTTACGGCTATAGTCAGTGATGTGGCGGTTTCAAATCTACCACCAGTTCAGACTACAACTGCGTTGCCAATCGATGACAAACCCACCCAAAACTCACAGACTAGTGGTTTAATAACACCGTCTGTTGCTAGCGACGATGACCTAATAGAGAAAGAGTGGGTTGATAGAGCAAAAAAGATAGTTGTTGATACTCACGATGATCCTTATAAACGCGAACAAGAGGTCAGTAAACTGCAGTCCGATTACATTAAAAAAAGGTACGGAAGGGAGTTGGGCGTCTCGGAATAGATGCCGATCATTGATATCTATATGATTGCGGCTTTGATAACTTTCGTAGTTGGACTGCTAGTTATATCTTTAGTTGGCTTATTTATTTTTTTGCAATACCGCAAAACTCTACGAGAAGCCAAGAACTACGAACGTGGCCTCAAGATGGTGCCAATGTATATCCATATACCACCTTCGACTGAGGATATAGAATCCAATGGACGCGATGAGAGGGATATTACCGAAGAGGTACTATCTCAAGCGCAAGTCCTATATAACATTATCTCTAGTACCGCCACTAAGGGGTTTAAAAATAAGATATACGGGCAGAGGCATCTGTCATTCGAAATCATAGCCCACGAGGGTCTTGTGCATTACTACGCCATCGTACCAACAGTTCTTACTGATGTTGTCAGACAAGCAGTGGCAGCTGCATATCCGACGGCTCGCATGGAAGAGGTTGAGGAAAAGAATATATTCAGTCAAGCAGGCAAGATGAGCGGCACTATCGGAGGTGAGTTCACCTTAAAAAAGAGCTACGTCTATCCAATCGCAACATATCAGGAATCGAAACGTGATGCGGCCAGGGCTATGTTAAATGCTTTGTCCTCGGCAACTCGCGAAGATGGCGTTGGTATTCAATTACTAATCCGCCCAGCCAACGAGGGCTGGTCAAAGAACTCTGTTTACTCAGCTAATAAAATAAAGAAGGATAAAGGCACTAAGGGCTCATCATCAAATGATATATTCAAGCCTAAGAATATTATGGAGGCTCTATGGAAGCCACCTGAAAGTAGTGATGCAAAACCCGAAGACAAACAACTGACTTCACTCGAACAGAGTTTAGTCGAATCTATCGAGGAAAAAACTAGGTATCCTGCCTATGAAACATTAGTACGCGTCGTCGTATCCTCTAATACAGCCTCACGCTCGCAGGCCTTGCTTAAGAATATTATTTCCGCTTTTGCGTTATTCGAATCTTCAACTAATAACGGTTTCAAATTCACAATGGCCAAGGACATTGACGAACTGGTAACGGCATATATTTTCCGATTCTTTCCACAAAGCGTCAATCAAAACATTTTAAATAGCGTAGAACTGGCTACGATATTTCATTTGCCAAACCAGAATAGTATCCCAACTTCACAGGTACAACGTCAAATGGCCAAGCAAGTCGATGGTCCGACGCAGGTTATGGATGAAGGTTTCTTATTGGGTTACAACGAATTCCGAGGTGTTAAGAAACAGATTAGACTAAATACTAATGACCGTCGCCGCCACACTTACTTTATCGGTCAAACTGGTACTGGTAAATCTAGTTTATTAGAGAACTTGGCTTATCAAGATATGATGGACGGCAAGGGTTTTGCGTTTATTGATCCGCACGGTGACTCGGCAGAAAAACTGTTAGGGGTAGTACCAAAGGAGCGTGTAGAAGATGTTATTTACTTCAATCCTGGTGATATGGAAAATCCAGTCGGCTTGAACTTATTCGAATTCGAAACTCAGGATCAGCGTGATTTTCTAATCCAAGAGGCAATCGCCATGTTATATAAACTATATGACCCAGGGCATACGGGTATTATCGGTCCGCGTTACGAGCATTGGTTCAGGAACGCCGCACTGACTATCATGAGTGACCCGAATGGCTGTTCGTTTATAGACGTTCCACAGGTATTTAATGACCAGTCCTTTACGGATGAAAAGTTAAAATACGTCACGGACCGCACCGTTTTAGATTTCTGGTATAAAGAGATGGCGCAGACTAGCGAAGCCAATAAGTCAGAGGTGTTGGGTTGGTTTGTAAGTAAATTTGGTGCCTTCTTGTCAAATGAAATGATGCGAAATATTATCGGCCAGACCAAGAGTGGCTTTAACATGCGCGATATAATGGACAATAATAAAATTCTAATTGTTAATCTATCCAAGGGTCGGACAGGTGAGCTAAACTCTCAATTACTAGGTATGATATTTGTTATGAAGTTTCAAGCTGCGGCCATGGGGCGTGCCGATGTACCCGAAGATCAACGCAAAGACTTCGCGCTTTATGTTGACGAGTTCCAGAATTTTGCGACTGATTCATTTGCTACAATACTATCCGAAGCTAGAAAGTACCGCTTGAACCTGATACTCGCAAATCAATTCATGACGCAATTAACTGATAATATTCGCGAGGCTATTATTGGTAATATTGGCACCGTAATTAGTGGTCGTTTAGGTATAACCGATGCCGAGATACTGCAGAAAAAATTTGCACCAACATTTGATGCCGAGGATCTAACAAAGTTACCAAATTTCCAGACTATCAGCTCAGTACTAATTAACGAAGTGCCGTCAGCGGCCTTTAGCATGTCACTCATACCGCCAATGGTAAAGCCAAACCCCCAGTTACAAGACGCTATAAAAAAGCTCTCTGCGGCTAAATATGGTCGCCCACGCAAAATCATAGAGGGTGAGATATTTGCCAGATTGGGTGCCGGTGATGCCGTTAAGAAGGCAAAAATTGAAGCAATGAAGAAAATGCAGCAAGGTCAGACCGGTATGCAAAAACCGGCTGGTATAAAACAGAATAGCAGCTCTTCCTTCTTGGATGAATGGTTAGCAAAGCGTCAGCAGATTTCTCAAAGTGGCGCAACTCAGCAGAATGTATCAGCGCCCACGATTCCTACCCAAACTCAAATAACCAACCATCAGCAGCCTGTAAAGCCGCCAACAGATGTGTCGACGACACCAGCACTCAAGCAACAGATGGATGGCACTAAACCAGTTGAAGCGTTTAATATACGTGATGATGACGCCAATTCGAATGACGGTGTATCTATCAAACTTCGCTAATTACGATTTCTTGCCGGTGACTAATAATTTAAAATAGTCGTAGACAATACCAATTAGCCAACCAGCTATAAATGCAGCTATAGTTTCGAATCCTGATAATTTATAACCAAAGTTTTTGGCGATTACGTAGGTCAGGGTAGTTAGTATGAACGCAAATATACCTCCGGTTAATATGGCATTAGGTCTAGCTATAGTGCTTCCAATAACTTCACTGCTTTCCTCGATGTATTTACTGTGCACTATGCGGCTAAATAGACGACCAGTTGGTTTTAGTTCGCTCTGGACTAATTTCATAGTTTGCTTATAGCTCGCATCAAGTTGCTTTTTATTGATAGATCCACGACGTACTGGTGCCACCTGTGATGCATTGGTATCTTTTTCCTTACTACCAGATTCAACGCTAATGGCGTTCTCTAGGGCTTCGTTGCGGGCTTTTTCAGCCCTCTTCTCGCTATCGCGAGGTGATAATTCCGCAGACTTCTCAAACTTACTCGACAATTTATCTAATTGGTTGGATGCGGTTTCGCCATTTTCAGAGTTAACCGTCGGGCTATATTCAATTGATGATTTATCTTTCTCACTCATAATTATATGGTACCTGTAGTTACGTTTTTACGGATTATGACGGTCTCTTTTTTAAGCTGGCGGGACCTTGCGTAGAAATAGGTTGTTACTGCACATAGTATGCCTGCAAACATTATATTTTCCGTTGGTCCGGTCTGAGGTAGCTCCGATGTAGTTTTTTCGATTATTTTTGGAGTTGGACAGTCGACTCTGATGTCTATTTGGTTACCATAAACATTAGTCATCATGCAGTCGAATGACGTTGGGTCACTTTGACCACTTGCGTCGGCTGGAATATTCTTCATTACTCTTACCACGAAAGTACGGGTTTGTTGCTGTTTTGGACCCAAGTTAGCGTCAGACCACGACAAAACTTTAGTTGTTGAGTCCAGTATACCCCCTCCGTTATCTATCAAGGTAGAGTATTGCAAGACATCCTCTAATCGTTCTTCTAGCTGAACCTTTTTCGCGCTAAGTCCAGTATTCTTGGTGGTTATTGTATAACTAATCTGGTCATCAGCTAGAGCGGTCTTGCTGGATGCATGCACGAAGCCCTGAGTAGTGTTTGTGGCGGTTTTAGACTTTATTATTTCAGGAACACACACAGGATCATCAATCCATAATCTGTCGTCTCCAGGGCATGGTTTGCAGCGCGAGTCGCTCTTGAGTAGTTTTGGATTATAGGCGCACAATGGAGGTGGGGGCGGAGGTGGTAATTTTGTCGTGACGAGGTTGCCACACGAGCGCATAATTGCAAACCAACCCATTTTATTCGAGTGTCCAACCCAACCATTTATTTGTTTACTTTCGCTGCCCCATAATTTCAGAGGTCTTGAGTAGACCGTAGTTACAATTTTTCCGCTTGCATCCTTAACTGAATGTTGTCGTTCGCCTTGGGCGTAACTAAACCTAGATGCTAGTCCCCATGATAATTTTTCTCCCGTTCGGAAGGATGTGTACTCAGTATTTTTAATCTCAGCTCGCGTTATGCCAGTATAATTCATTATATCTTTAAGATGACGAGTATTTGAGTCGTATGCGTTCAAGAACTCCTTAATAGAGCTTATGCCGCCGAGCACCATATCAGTAGAGCTAGAGGCATTGGCTGATTCTGGTGGCTGAAATACTGCTAGGGATTGAATAACTAGTGTTAAGGCAATAAATACCAATCCGAGACGTCTGGTCATTTCTTCCTTGCGTAGTCTATTAGCATAAAACCCTAACTGACCTACTAGTGCAGGGCTGAACGGCAGGTTCGATACTATTTTCCTGAACATTTAATTTTTTTTGTTTCCTAACCTCTTATAAAACACTTTAGCATAAGAAATATGTTCAATCAATAGCTTGAGTGAACACAAATTGTTCGCTATAATGGGTTTATTGTAAATAGCTATAATAGTTCTGAAATGGATGAGGGAGTTGATAGTGGCCAAACAAAAAAATGATGGTTCTTACGACAGTTCACAGATACAAGTTCTTGAGGGTCTTGACCCAGTTCGTAAACGACCTGGAATGTATATCGGCAGTACTGGATATGATGGTATACATCACTTAATCAAAGAGATCGCCGACAACTGTGTCGACGAGGCTATTGCTGGTTTTGCAACTCGGATAACGGTTAATCTTATGAGTGATGGTGGAGTTAGTATTGAGGATGATGGTCGTGGTATACCAATTGATATACATCCTAAGACCGGCCTTAGCACACTTGAAACAGCGCTGACAATCCTGCACGCAGGCGGTAAGTTCGGCGGGGGTGGTTATAAGGTTTCTTCTGGATTGCACGGTGTTGGATCGAGTGTTGTAAACGCCCTATCTACTAAATTGATAGCCGAGGTAGTTCGCGAGGGACAACTTTACCACATGGAGTTCGCAAGGGGTGTAACAACGATGCCTCTAAAAAAACTTGGTAAGACAGATAGACCACAGGGTACGACGATAACATTCTATCCAGATCCAGAAATATTTAAGGAAACAATAACATTTGATTACAAGTGGGTAGTTAACTATCTCCGACATCAGGCGTACCTAACAAAAGGTATATTCGTATCAGTCAAAGATGAGCGTACTAGTGATAGTCAGTCTTTCTATTTTGAAGGCGGTATTCAGAGTTACGTAAAACACCTGAATATAGGCAAAGATGTCCTAAGCGATAATATTTTTTATGTTGAAAAACAAGTTGAGGAAGCTCAGGTCGAGATAGCAATTCAATATAACGATAGCTATATTGAAATCGTGAAGCCGTTTGCTAATAATGTCCTAACCATCGACGGTGGCACTCATTTGGTGGGCTTCAAGTCTGCCTTAACCAGGACTATAAATGACTACGCCCGTAAAAGTGGCTTACTAAAGGAAAAGGAAGATAACCTAACTGGTGACGATATACGCGAAGGTCTAACAGCTGTAATACTAGTTGGCCTACCGGATCCGCAGTTCGAGGGCCAGACCAAGAATAAACTAGGTAATCCTGAAGTACGACGCAATGTCGAGCAGGTGATGAACGAGTACTTCTCTTACTACCTAGAAGAAAACCCTAATGTCGCAAAAGGCATCGTTAACAAGGCCTTATTGGCTGCTAGGGCTCGCAAGGCAGCTCGTGCCGCCCGCGATAACGTTATTCGTAAGGGTGCACTCGACGGTTTAAGTCTACCTGGAAAGTTATCTGATTGTTCGAGTAAGAACCCAGCCGACTCCGAAATATACATCGTGGAGGGAGACTCTGCGGGCGGTTCAGCTAAGTCTGGCCGTGACAGTAAGACCCAGGCTATATTACCTCTTAGGGGTAAAGTTCTAAACGTAGAACGTGCCCGGCTTGATCGCATGTTAGCTAATAACGAAATTGTCAGCTTAATTAAAGCAATGGGTGTTGGCATTGGTGATCAATTTGACGTATCAGGCCTGCGTTATCACAGAGTTATTATTATGACTGATGCTGACGTTGATGGTAGTCACATAGCGACACTACTACTAACATTCTTCTTTAGATATATGCGAGAAGTTGTCGATGGTGGATATATATATTTAGCAAAACCACCGCTTTTCCTACTCAAGGTTGGCACAAAGAAATATTATGCCTATAGTGATGAAGAAAGAGATTCGATTACAGAGGAGTTGATTAAAGATAGGCGAGAAAAAGGTATTAAGATTGACGAAGACTCAGATCGAATAAAGCAAGCTGGAATAACACTACTGCAACGCTACAAAGGTCTTGGTGAAATGGATGCTGAACAACTCTGGGATACGACAATGAACCCAGAAAACCGTGTACTTGTTCAAGTAAAGGTTGAGGATGCTGAGCGAGCTGATGCAATTTTTACAAAGTTAATGGGTGATCAAGTAGAACTTCGAAAGAGCTTCATACAAGGAAGAGCGAAGTCGTTAAGTATTGAGGAGTTGGATGTATAGCTATGGACGATGATATAAATACAACAGAAAACGAAATTATTCAACCTATTACACATTCACGTGTAGTCGAAAAGGCAACAGTTGAAAATGTCATGGAAGATAGCTTCCTGCGTTATTCGATGAGCGTTATTGTTGATCGCGCACTACCCGATGTAAGGGATGGCCTAAAACCAGTACATAGACGCATTTTGTATTCAATGGGAGAACAAGGACTGCGTCCTGGTAGTAAGTTTAGTAAGTCGGCTCGTATCGTTGGTGATGTGATGGGTAAATATCACCCACATGGCGACTCGGCTATTTATGATTCCATGGTGCGCTTAGCCCAGAACTGGACGATGCGTTACACACTAGTTAATGGGCAGGGTAACTTCGGTTCAATGGACGGCGATCCAGCTGCAGCCTCTAGGTATACAGAAGCCAGGTTAGATAGGGCAGGAAATGAATTACTAACTGATCTAGATAAAGACACCGTTGATTTTAGGGATAATTATGACGGCTCCGAGCAAGAACCTACTGTTTTACCAGCGAAATTACCAAACCTATTATTAAATGGTCAAATTGGTATTGCGGTTGGTATGGCGACTAGTATTCCTTCACACAACCTTGGCGAGTTGATTGACGCTACGGTTCACTTAATTGAACACCCAGATACTACTACTTTAGACGATTTATTGAAGCACATTAAGGGTCCAGATTTTGCAACTGGTGCTATTGTATATGGCGGTACGCCAATGAAGCAGGCCTATCAAACAGGTAGGGGAAGTGTTTGTATTCGGGCGGTGGCAAATATTGAAGAAACTAAAAAGGGCCGTAGTCAGATTATCGTTAGCGAGATGCCGTTTGCAGTCAACAAGGCTACATTAATAGAAAAAATAGCAGAACTAGTTAAGGATAAAAAGATAACTTCAATTAGTGATTTACGCGACGAAAGTGCGCGCGGCGTGGTTAGGATAGTTATAGAGCTTAAAAAAGATGCCTATCCAAAGAAAGTCCTAAATCAACTATATAAACTAACATCACTACAGACTAGTTTCCATTACAATATGCTTGCGTTGATTGATGGTATCCAGCCTAGGATACTTGGTCTTCAAGAGATCCTATCGGAGTATATTAAACACAGACAAGTTGTTATTAGGCGTAGGACCGAGTTCGAACTGCGCAAAGCCAAAGAGCGAGCTCATATTCTGGAAGGTTACAAAATCGCGTTAGATCATATTGATGAGGTTATCAAAACTATTCGCGCAAGTCAGACTAGTGAAGAGGCTGAAACGGCTCTGATTGAAAAATTCAAACTATCGATAATTCAGGCAAAAGCTATTTTGGCTATGCAACTTCGACGCTTGACTGGTCTAGAACGTGAAGCTATCGAGAATGAATTAAATGAATTGCTTGCCTTGATTGCGAAACTCGAAGCAATCCTAGCCGACGAGAATGAGATTTTAAGAGTCATCAAAGAAGAACTACTTGAAATGAAAGAGAAATATGGTGACAAGCGACGTAGCCAGATCATTAATCATGAACTAGGGAAGTTTAGTGACGAGGAGCTGATACCCGAAGAAGACAGCGTGATACTAGTAACCGCCGAGAACTATATAAAAAGGACTTTGGTTAGTGAATATCATCGCCAGAATCGGGGCGGTAAAGGTAAGCGCGGTATGACCATCAAAGCCGAGGACGTGATTGACCAATTGATACCCGCCAGTTCTCATGACTACCTACTGTTCTTTACAAACAAGGGACGCGTCTTCCGTCTAAAGGCTTATGAAGTTCCAGCAGCTAGCCTGGCAACTCGTGGTGTGGCGGCAGTTAATTTACTACAGCTACAACCTGAAGAGAAAATTACATCAATCATATGTTTAGGTAAGGAAGGCTCAGCTGACGATGGCTACCTATTTATGACAACTACAAAGGGCACTATTAAGAAGACTCTACTAAAAGAGTACTCAAATATACGAACTAATGGTCTGATTGCTATCAAGCTTGATGATGGAGATGAGCTACGTTGGATAAAACGAACTAACGGTGATAACGATGTTATAATATCAACATCTGCTGGTCAGACTATACGATTTGGCGAGACTGATTCTCGTCCGATGGGTCGCTCGGCCCGCGGTGTACGTGGTGTGCGTCTGCGACCAAACGATTGCGTAGTCGGTATGGATATCGTCGAGGACAACAAACTCCTACTAGTTATTAGTGAAAACGGTTACGGAAAAGCAACTAAGGTTTCAAACTTCCCAACCCATAAGCGTGGCGGTGTTGGCATAAAAGCTGCGGTTGTGACTGAAAAGACAGGTCCTATAGTAGCAGTTCATACGATAGGCCTAGATGAAAGTGAAGTATTGATGATATCTACAAATGGTCAGACTATACGTGTCGGCATGAAAGATATCCCGACATTAGGTCGCACGACTCAGGGTGTCAGAATAATGCGGATGTCAGATGGCGATAAAGTGGCTTCAATAGGCTTAATGCCAGAGCAAGATAAAAGTGGGTCTGAAGACCAGGAGGATTAGAGCATGATAGGTGGACTAATATCACCGTATATACTAACAACACTTCTAGCGTGGTTTAGTGCTCACTTAATCAAGTACCTAATTAGTCAAATTCGCAAAGAAAAACGTAGTCTTAGGTCACATCTGTTTATATCTGGTGGTATGCCGAGCGCTCATAGCGCGGCTGTGGTCTCGATGGTTACCGTTATTGGTCTAAAAGACGGCATTGATACAGGATTATTTGGGCTAGCACTGCTATTTGCCTCAATTGTAATGTATGACGCCATGAAAGTTAGGCGGTCAACTGGCGAGCAAGGAATAGCCTTGCAGGATATAATAAAAAGGCTCAAAATAGATATAAAGTTACCACGCGCCGCCAAAGGACACACACCTATAGAAGTTGGTTTCGGGGCAGTCCTAGGCTTAGTTATTGGTGTAATTGTATTTTTAGCAACGAAATAGTGAAAAATA
>DAISKS010000020.1:0-10992 GCA_036820845.1 Candidatus Saccharimonadota bacterium | reverse complement strand
TTTTTCTCATCCATTAGTCTAACTATATCAAAACAGTTATGTTTTTTATAGCCGTAAAAGCAATGGTACAATATCTGATATGCCAAGTATCATAGTTATAGCTCATAATATACGCTCGATTTATAATGTCGGTTCGATTTTTAGAACTGCTGAAGGGTTTGGAGTGTCAAAAATCATTCTGAGCGGCTATACACCATACCCATTAACGGATTCCGATACCAGACTACCTCACATATCTAGGAAAATCACCGAGCAAATTCATAAAACAGCCTTAGGCGCCGAGTTAATGGTAGAGTTTGCGTATCAGGAAAAACCAGATATTGCCGGCTTAAAATCAGATGGCTACACCATAGTCGGCCTGGAACAGTCCGAGCGCAGTATTGATTTACGAAATTATAAACCGAAAGACAAAATCGCACTCATTATCGGTGAAGAGGTTAATGGCGTTAACGATGAGCTATTAGATCAGTGCGACGACATCATCGAGATAACGATGTGCGGAAATAAAGAATCATTTAATGTCAGTGTAGCTACCGGTATCGCTCTCTACGCCTTAACTATTTGATTTTAACGTTGTCCTCGCCTAATATCTTGACAAGTTTAGAAATCAACTCATCGCTACCATCGATTTTGAAGGGTAATTTAATAGCAGACTTATTGTTATCACCTAATACTAAGATAATTTCCGAGACTCCTGGATGATGACCACAGGTTGACTTTAGCTCCTTTAAAGCCTCGTGATTATCGGGATCTTTGATTTGGACATATAGTTTTGTTACCACTGGCAGATCATATACAGGTTTTTTTGAAGTCTCTGTCGCATTAGCGGCCGGCACGCGAGATGTGTGGACCTTTTTGGTGCTTGGTTTAGGCTTTTTCATTTTTTGACCTGTTGGTTCATATTCATTCAGTTCCTTGTCACTAACGACTTGTATATCATCAGCTATTATCTTAGCCTCACTGCTGATATTACCGTCCCTGTCGCGTGCGTTAATTTTACCAGTTGACCTAATGATAGCGTCCTGGACTAATTTACCACCGACTTTCTCATACAGACCAGGGAAAACAATCAATTCACCCTCTCCGGTTTTATCCTCTATTGCAACGAAAGCCATTTTGGCACCATTTTTAGTCACAATAGTCCTGACATTAGTCACCAGACCGCCCACCGTAGCGGTCTTACCGTCATATTCAGGTGTTACTTGTAATAAGGAAACTGTCTGTTCCTCGAGATAAGCGTCATAATTATCAAGCGGATGCGCACTTAGATATAGTCCCATCAGCTCTCTCTCCCAAGTTAAGCGCTCCTTTTCGGTATGCTTGACTGGCGATATTTGTATTGCGACCTGCGGTTGAATATTTTCCGCACCCTCCAGTCCGCCAAACAAATCAGTCTGCCCACTCAATGCCTCTTTTTGAATTTTACTGGCGAAAGCAGTGATTGAATCAAGATTAAACATCAGGTCCGACCTATCACCCAGACTGTCAAATCCGCCAGCTTTGATTAGCGACTCCCAGGCTTTACGATTAAATCTTGAACTTGAAACACGTCTGGCGAAATCCTCGATGCTAGTAAACTTACCACCTACGTCTCGAGCATGTAAAACTTCCTCGACAGCACCCGCCCCTACACCTTTAACCGCTGCCATACCAAAACGAATTTCTTTTTTACCTGGTACTACTGCAAATTCCAAATAACCTTGATTGACATCGGGTGGCAATACGGTGATATCCATATGTTTACATTCATTAATAAACTTCGCTAAATCCTCGATACTGTCCTGGTTACTCGTCATGACCGCCGCCATAAATGCCTCTGGATAATGCGCTTTCAAGTAAGCCGTCCAGTACGAGATCAATGCGTAACACGCAGCATGCGACTTATTGAAACAATAGTTGGCAAACTCCTCGAGCTGCGCCCAGAAAGTTTCGGCTAGCTTTGGGTCGGCACCGCTATGTTTAATAGAGCCCTCGACGAACTCGGCTTTCATCTTGCGCATTAGATCAATCTTTTTCTTACCAACTGCCTTACGCAAGGTATCGGCCTGACCACCAGTAAAACCAGAGAAGTCCTTTGATATCTGCATAAACTGTTCCTGGTAAACGAGAATACCGTAAGTAGACTTCAAAGCATTCTCGAAAGTTGGGTGAAGATAAGTTATTTTTTCGAGTCCATGTTTACGCTTGATAAAACTGTCGATGAATTGCATAGGACCGGGTCGGTACAAAGCAACCATGGCGATAATATCATCGAATTCAGTCGGTTTTAATTCCTTTAAATACCTCTTCATACCAGCAGATTCAATCTGGAAGACGCCAGTCGTGTCTCCGCGTTGTAACATATCGTAAGTTTGCTTATCATCTAGCGGTAAATTATCAAGATCGATATCAACTCCATTTACTTTCTTGATAATCCTCAGAGCGCTTTTGATAATTGAAAGGTTTGACAGCCCCAGAAAATCCATTTTTAACAATCCCAACTCTTCGACTGGACCCATCGAGTATTGGGTGGCAACCACACCTTTTTGTGCCATCTCAAGTGGTATAAATTTGACAATTTCATCTGGTGCAATCACTACACCTGCAGCATGAACACCGTGTGACCTGATCGTACCTTCTAGGCGTACCGCGAAATCAATAACCTGTTTAGCGGCCGGATTCGACTCATATTCTCTCTTCAAGTCTATGTCGTCGACAATACTCTTAGCTAGTGGTATATGTCGTCCTTGAACTGGCGGTGGTATCATCTTTGAAATTCTATCAGCTTCGGCATATGGAACCTGCAGAACTCGCGCAACATCACGCACTGCGGCTCGTGCGGCCATCTTACCAAACGTTACGATATTTGCTACTCGTCCCGTACCATATTTACTGGCACAGTATTCAATCACCTCATTGCGTCTAGTATCTTGGATGTCAATATCAACATCGGGCATGCTAATACGGTCTGGGTTTAGGAAACGCTCAAACAGCAAATTATACTTAAGTGGATCGAGTTCGGTAATACGCAACGCATAAGCCAGAATCGAGCCAGCTGCGCTACCGCGCCCAGGGCCAAAGATTATACCCCTATCCTTACCCCAATTAATAAAATCCTGAACGATTAAAAAATAACCGTTAAAGCCCATGCCTTCAACTACGCCGAGCTCATACAGAGCCCTCTCCATCATCTTAGCAGGGATATGTTTTTTCGCCTCTTTGACGGACATTTCCAGGGCCTTATCGCGCTCGACGCCACCATAACGCCAGGCAAGACCCCTGAATACTAATTCTTCAAGATATTCTTTTTCACTTTCACCGTCTGGTGTCGGGAATGTTGGGATTAATATCCCCCCCAGCTCTAACTCGACATCGCAGCGGTCGGCAACTTTTTTGGTATTTAGAATAGCGTCTGGATATTCATCACCCCAACGCTCAATCATTTCTTTGGGATCTGTGACGTGCAGGTCAAAATCACGTAGACTCATGCGGTTGTCATCTGTTAGATAGGCGCCAGTCCCAACGCATAGCAATATTTCATGCGCTTCTTGGTCGTCGTGCGATAGGTAGTGCCCGTCATTACTAATGACTAGTGGTATGTCTAGTTCTTTGGACATCTGAGCGAGGTATTTATTAATCTTGATTTGCTCGTCCCACTCGTGATTCTGCATTTCTAGATAATACCGATCACCAAAAATAGACTTATACCACTCGGCAATCTCTTTAGCAGTTTTGTAGTCATCCATTTTTAGACATTCACTAACTTCACTGCTCGCGCAACCAGACAGGGCAATTATACCTTCGTTATACTTTTCTATTATCTCGTGGTCAATACGCGGTTTATAGTAAATGCCCTCTAGGTTAGCCGTCGTGCTTAGGCGCATTAGGTTTTGATAACCCTGATTATTCATAGCAAGCAAGGTAATGTGGTACCTAACTTTATCCTTCGACGGATCTCGATCATGACGCGACCTTGCAGCCACATATGCCTCAAGACCTAAAATTGGCTTAATGTCCGCGTCTTTGGCGGCCTTATATAATTCAATAGCACCCGACATTGTGCCGTGATCGGTAATAGCAACCGCTTCCATACCCAATTCTTTGACTCGGTTTACGAGATCAGGAATTTTCGTAAGACCATCTAATAGGCTGTGGTGTGTGTGATTATGTAGATGTACATAATCTGATGGCTTTAATTTAACCCCCATATTTAAGTACTAGTATACCGAAAAAAACCTATTCTTGTCTGTAGTAAAAACAACTTACCGAGCCTGAAGCGCTTCGATTAGCCTCTCTAGATATTGCCCTGTAGCCGGAAACCAGTTAGTGAACTGGCTGAGTGTCCAGATTATGATGGCGATAATAACAGTACTGCCTAGGATTGTACCGAGGCCAAAAAATATCCCACGAGTGAAGTTCATCCAATAAACTTGAGCACGATTGCGGTTAAAGTCATAGAAAAGTTCCTCAATTACATTAACCCGAGCACTTTTTTCAAAGTGACTTTTAACCTTTTTTGTAGTCTTACCACCCATTTTATTGTTTACTACTTATTGCGCTTATTAAAACCTTTTTTAGCGCCTTCAACAGCGTCACTGGTTCTGTCGACCAGTTCATCAGCCTTTGAGCGAACGTCTTTAGCGACCTTCTTAGCCTTCACTTCAGCCTTTTTAACTACCTTGGAACTCTTAGATTTTAAATCACCAGCAACATCTTCTACTTCATTACGTAACTTCTTTGCTCCAGCCTTAATATCAGCTCTAGTCTGTTTACCACTCTTGGGTGCGCTTAAGACACCAGCGATTGCGCCAACAACAGCACCAAATACTACTCCTAATGCAAATTTATTCTTTGACATTTCTGCCTCCTTTATTTTTAAACTTTTTTACAAAACCACTTAAAAGATTCAACGCGTACGCTGGCGAAATAATCTTGGCGACGCCACTAGTAATAGACTCGATATCGTCAACGGCCTTTTCCGCCGTACGGGTAATCCGTCGTATTTGACGAGTTAAAACAATTAGATATACAAATAACGCGACACCTATTATCAGGAATAGGATCATCGATATTGATAATATAATAACGAGTAATTCAGTTGAATTCACGACAAGACCACCTTGTTTAAGCTACTTTTTATTTTTTTATTCATCATAGGGCTATAGTAAACCAACTTTGGCTTAATTTCAACTAACTGTTGAGATTATGGTCAGCATTCATCCAATCTGTCACGCAAGTAGTCGCAAAATTGCTGACCATACTTTGGACTCTCGAGCGCTATATCGACTACTGCTTTCAGGTATTTTAATTGGTCACCCGTGTCATGCCAAACGCCGTCGATAAAACAGCCGTAGACTTTATCAATCTTAGCTAACTCGTTAATACTGTCGCCCAACACTAACTCACCACCATGCCCAACTTTTTCTTTGGCAATAATAGGCATGATATCAGGTGTTAGCAGGTAGCTACCAACAGAAGCAAATGTTGATGGTGCGTCTTGTGGTTTAGGTTTCTCAACAAAGTCTTTAATTTCGAAAACTCGCTCCGACAACTGCTCGCCAATATCGGCAATACCGTAACTACCAGTTTCACTCTTATCGATTTTGATTAACGATATAACCGACTTACCTGTCTGGTTATAGACTTCCTTCAACTGTAAAGGCCAAGCCACTTCTGACCTGAAAAAATCGTCCGCAAAAAATACAAAAAACGGCTCATCGTCAGCAATCAAATGCCTAGCATTGATAACTGGACGAGCGTTTCCCTTGGGGCTACCCTTCTGCCTTATATATACAAAGTTAGCGAGCTCTGCGATTGCCTTAATTTGATCGGCTTTATCATCCTTACCCTTCTCGCGTAACTCCGCCTCGAGTTCGTCACTGCGATCAAAATGGTCTTCGATGGCACGCTTGGTACTACCCGTAACCATAATGATGTCGGTGACGCCTGCCGCAACAGCTTGTTCGACAATTAATTGAATTACGGGTTTATCAATTAATGGTAGCATTTCTTTTGGCATCGCTTTTGTCTGTGGCAAGAAACGAGTACCTAAGCCGGCGGCACAAATGATAGCTTTGGTTGGTTGTTTCATTTTATTTTAATTTCTCCCTAATGATTTTTTGTACTAAGCTCGGGTTAGCTTTACCGGCCGATTTTTTCATCACCTGTCCGACCAAAAAGCCAATTACTTTATCATTACCATTTCGAATATCTTCAATGGCTTTCTGAGACGAAGGGTCAGCTAGTACATCGTCAATCACCTTACTAATCTCACCTTCATCGCTAACTTGTAGTAGGTTTTTAGTAGTCGCAATATCACGCGGACTGATTGAAGATTTCAGAAGCTCAAAATAGACGTCCTTGGCTGCAGTCGAACTTAATTCACCAGATTCAACCATATCTGATAATTCGATAAAATAATCTTCAGGTATTGATATGTCATTGTTCTGTACGGTCGGGCTAGAATCTAATTCGTCTTTAACAGCTAACAAATTCCAGTAACCGACTCGTCTGGCGGCATTTGGTCCTGATTTCTCGAAAATTCGCTGCACTAACTCGGCCATTGGTTTCGAAGCTAGAATTGCATTCTCGGCAGTCCAATCAAACCCAATCTCTCGCCAAGCCTGTCGATAAAATGGCGGTAGTTTTGGCATGCTTGACTGAATTGCCTCAATTTCTTCATCAGATAAAATTATTGGCGGAATATCAGCATCAGGCATATACCGATAATCCTGAGCATCTTCTTTACTACGCTGTGAAGTTGTTTTTTGTTTACTATCATCCCAGCCACGAGTTTCTTGCACTACTTTCTCACCACGCTCTAACACTTCAACCTGACGACGGAACTCGTAATCGGCCGCTCGCTCAACACTCTTAAATGAATTTAGATTTTTTACTTCCGTACGAGTACCAAGCTCAGTCGAATCGTTTAGTGCAATCGACACATTAACATCAAACCTCATGTTACCATGGTATAAATCACCCCGGGTAACTCCAGCATAAGTCATTAAATTGTATAGTTCTGTCGCATAGGCTTTCGCCTCGGCCGGTGAGTGTATGTCGGGTTCCGATACGATTTCAATCAAAGGTGTGCCAGCACGATTCAAGTCAACTAAACTATAATCGCCAAGGTGAGTTAATTTACCAGCATCTTCTTCCATATGAGCGTGGTTAATTCTTACATCGATAGAACTGCCATCGTCCAGTGGTACATTGACCGTACCTGGACCGATAATTGGTTGGTACATTTGCGATGTTTGATAACCCTTTGGTAGGTCTGGGTAAAAATAATGTTTGCGATCAAAGCGACTAATTTTTGCAACTGGACTATTTAAAGCCTTACCAGCAATAATCGCTAAATCAACTGCTTTGCGATTTAAAACTGGCAACATGCCTGGAAGTGCATAATCGATTGGGCTGACTACACTATTCGGAGATTTATCACGCTCGTCATTATCAGAACCGCTGAATAGTTTTGTCTTAGTGGCGAGCTGGACATGACACTCTATACCAATCGTAACTTTGTACTTTTCTAGAATTTTTTCATCAATCAACATCTAAATAGCCCCCAAGTCTTTTAATGCGCGCCTGAATTGCTGTAGTGCGGTGCGCGCCTGCGAATACGACACCTGAACACCAGACTCATGTGCTATCTGATTTCGTAACTTATGGGCAGTCCATACACCATTTAAGTCGCTGAATAATTCTTTACTGTTCTTAAGTCGCTCACCAAACGACGCGCCTTTTGCACCTCGACATTTTAATGCCTCGTCTAGCAGCTTATCGGCATTAAGAACACACAGATGATAGCTTGATTTATCATCATTTTTTAACTGATGTTCGATTTCAAGACACTTGGTTCGAAAATGCTCCACATTTAGACTATGGCGCCCTTTGTGAGAACGAGAGATTAAAGCGAACATGACGGCGCCTATTACGAATATGCCCGCCAGAAAGAAAATTATAAAGCGATCCATCAGTCAACCTCCATTGATCGAGCTAGTGACAACAGATTAGCGTCACTTTTCATTGGCCCCATCAACTGTATACCTATTGGTAAGCCATCACGACTAAATCCACCAGGCACACTAATTGCTGGTAATCCGGCTAACGAAGTAGGAACGGTCATAATGTCACATAGATACATCTTTATCGGGTCAGAAGTGTTTTCACCAAGCTTAAAAGCTGGTGTTGGAGCCACTGGTCCGATTAGAATATCGTAGCTCTCGAATAGTTTATTAAACTCATTTACTAACAATGTGCGAGCTTTCTGCGCCTTCAAGTAGTAGGCATCAAAGAAACCACTAGATAGGACGTAACTGCCGATCATGATACGTCGCTTATTCTCGGTTACAAAACCTTTGTCCCTGGTTTTGCCGTATAGTTCGGCTAAAGTCTTTACACCCTCGGCCCTGGCGCCATATCGAATGCCGTCATATCTGGCCAAGTTACTACTAAGCTCGGCTGGGACGATAATATAATACATCGCCAAGGCGTACTCAACCATTGGTAATTCAACTTCCTCTACAACGTGCCCCGCCTTCTCGAGTTTAGCAATATATTCACGCACACGGTCACGAACCTCGCTATCAACATGCTCAGTCATAAAATCTTTGACTAGACCAATCTTCTGATTAGACTTAGGGTTATTTTCGACCGAGAAGAAGTCTGGCAAAGTAGTCATATCGCGTTTATCGCGACCAGACATTATTGACATCACCAGTTCGGCATCAGAAACATTTTTTGTAAATACACCCATAACATCAGTGCTACTAGCCATAGCGACAACACCAAACCGACTAACCATGCCGTAGGTAGGCTTCACGCCCACAACATTATTAAAACTAGCTGGCTGCCTAATTGAGCCACCAGTGTCACTGCCTAGCGCAAATGGCACTATATCGAGCGCAGTTACGACCGCTGAACCACCACTACTACCACCAGCTACTCTGGTCTTATCGTAAGCATTTGAAGTCGGCCCGTAAGCCGAGTTCTCGGTGCTACCACCATGCGCAAAAGCGTCTAGATTGGCCTTTCCTATACAGATAGCACCTTCGGCCTCAAGCTTATCAACTGCCGTCGCCTGTAATGGCGTGTTAAAATTCTCTAATATTTTACTGGCAGCTGTTGTCGGTGCGCCAAAGGCTAAATAGTTATCTTTGACCACAAACGGTACGCCAGCTAACCGACCGGTTATTTTACCGCTATCGACGTCGTCTGCTCTAAGTAGCGCTCGTTCTTCTGTCAGGCTAAGTAAGGCGTGATAGTCTTCGTTTTCTCGGGCATGTCGCAGAGTATCTTCAACTACCGTCCGGGCTGAGGTAGCTTTAATATGATCAAGTGTTTCTGTAATTGTCATTTTATAAAACCTTCGGCACTTTCACTTGGTTATTCAATGACTCTGGCGCCCTGGCTAATAAATCTTCGCGTGTCACACCGTAATCAATCACATCATCTTCACGCCAGACATTACTTAAACCAGTCACCTGGTACGTAGGCTCTATGCCGTCCGTCTCAAGCTGGCCAAGCTGGTCGATATAGCCAATGATATTGCTAATATCAGTCTGCAAATCCTGTATTTCGGTCTCATCTAGGTCCAAGCTAGATAATTGTGCTAGATGTAGCACATCATCACGAGAAATCTGTGTCATACGAATTATTATACCTTAATATTCAACATATATATCACAAAAATTGTATTAATTATAAGCTTCGCGAGCGGTCGGAGTCAGTAGGTATATGAATGTCGCCATCGGGAAGAACAAATAAGGTAAATATATATTAAACATTGACAGACTTTTCATCAACACAGCAAAAGACCGACCATCGAACGTACTATTCGTATCAGTGTTGTAGGAATATGACGACTTCATGGCGTTAATGTCTATTTGCAGTCTGATATACAAATACAGCAAGTAAGCAATCACTAATAAACACACCCCGACGCCTATGTATCGGAATATTCTATTGCCGCTAAGTATAACGACTAGCATGAGTATGCATAATACCAATGGGATACCAACATACTTCAGATTCTGTTCATGGTTCGAAATACCAAACACTACAACTGATAGAAGTTCTGCATAGGGTTTTACATCCTCTTTATTACTAGTCGAAGTGTAAGAGTATGAATACAGTGAAGTAGAATTACCGTCATCTTTCATAGCATTGATATAATTTAGGTTTGCTAAGAACATAAATGACAGAATAAAAATCATGAACCCGTAAAACCATATTAGTACATAACTAAAGCGAGGCAGTCGGTAGGTAAAGATTTTCTTTACGTCTTCAGTCTCGATAGAATGCTTTGCTGCGAGTCTAACAATCGCTTCCTTGCCGTATATTTTGCTGGGATCATAGCCGTTATTTACTGGCGTCGCGTCTATATTGGTATTAAGCGTAGGCTGTTCGGGCACAGATAGTGATGCTGGCGTGGGACCGTTAGCACCCGCCTGGATTGGTGGCTGGGGACGCGGACTAACAGTAAACGGCACAGCACTTGCCTCGCGCAGAATATCACTCTCATCGCTCAATGGTTTAATTTCAGGTATCATAACTTGCTCTAATTATAATACAGTATGATAAATAAAAACGTAACCAGCATGATCACTCGCATTATTATCTAGCGGTTTTGGATTTCCTTAATCAAATCTCGCAGTTCCGCTGCTTTTTCGAATTCTAGGTTAGCACTAGCTAGCTCCATTTGGGCCGTTAGTTCCTTAATTATCTGAGGATACTCATCGCGTGGAATCTTTTTTAAATCTAATCTTGGTTTGTCATCTTTTTTCTGTGGAATGATTGCCCGCAAGCCCTCGCCAACTTCTTTGGCGATACTTTGTGGAGTTATATTGTGCAGTCTATTGTATTGCAACTGAATGTCGCGACGTCTCTTGGTTTCAGCAATAGCGCGTTTCATGGAATTAGTCATATTGTCGGCATACATTATGACCAAGCCGTCAACGTGACGTGCGGCACGTCCGCTAGTCTGAATTAGTGCACCCTCACTACGCAAGA
>DAISKS010000019.1:2296-11551 GCA_036820845.1 Candidatus Saccharimonadota bacterium | reverse complement strand
CACAGATTTCTAATACATGTATAACTGTGCTAATAGGAAGCCAGGTTTGGATGAAATATAACGCTAACGTGGGTACTATGACGACACCACCTAACCAAACAAATAACAGCATTTTAGAGAAATATTGTTACAACAACCTTGAGTCTAATTGCACCACGTACGGCGGTATATACCGCTGGGGTGAGGCTATGCAGTATAGTGTATCAGGAGGAGCGCAAGGTATATGTCCATCAGGGTTCCATATCCCGACCAACAACGATTTTAAAACTCTGGAAATAGCCCTAGGCATGACTCAAGCGCAAGCTGATGTAACCGGCACATTCAGAGGTACCGATCAGGGTACAAAAATGAAAATTGGTGGTTCTAGTGGGTTTGAAGCACCGCTACCCGGTATTCACTCAGGTTCAGGGGCCGGGTCTTTCATACTTCTGGGTTCAATAGAAAATTACTGGACTAGTACGGCCGGTTATTCAGCAGATGCGTACATCAGAAGACTAACCAATACCGACGCAAATATTCAGCAAACAAGCTCACTAGTTGGAGGCGCTACACCGCTAAGTTACTCGATAAGGTGTCTGAAGAACTAAAAGTTTTGAAGTACGTCTAATATTGACTATGAGCATTATGCATTAAACTCTGCTAATCCCAAGGTTATTATTATGCTTACTGTTTATGCTAAACTAATACTGTGAATAAGTGTAGTCCCAAACAATCACGAAAACAAAAGAAATCCCGTAATAAGAAAACCGTCTTAGCTATCAGAAAAATACTGAAACGCAAGATACTTGGATTTACGATAGCTGAGTTGTTGGTGGCAATTACGATCATCGCAATCTTGTCCATAATCGCATTAGTAACTTACCCTGGCATTCAGCGAAAGGCCAATATATCTTCGATTCAGAACGGCCTACATGACATCTCAAAACAACTAAATATATTTTCAGTCACTAATGGCAACCTACCAGCAACCATGGACTGCGGGCAACCGAATAGCGCAACTAATCTGTGTGTCAACACTAATAATAAAGAGGTGATAAAATACTCGACCGACACTGGTCAAAAGCAGTACTATGCGACGATTGAAAAGAATGGCTATAGATATAATATTGATGAAAATGGTGTCATACTAGCGGGTCCAGCACCGGTACTGGATTCAAAGGCAGAAAACTACGTATCATATAACGGTGTCGGTAACTCTTGGAATGACATAAACACCAACAGTGTTCAGAATGGTGGTTATTTTAACTTCAACAACCCAAATGACTTCATCAGTTCACAATATCCAAACCCCAGTCTAGACAAGATAGCTATAGCTGTATGGGTAAAACAAGGCAGTAAAAACGGAACCTATGAAATAATGGGGCAGGGTAAATGGGGCACTAGTTTTTGGCCCAATTGGAGTTTTAGCCAGATTGGCCAAACTATGAAGTTTAACTTAACTGACAAAAACGCCACAGAATATCAGTGCTCTGGTGGTCAATTTGAAACGACCGAATGGCACTATGTCGTTGGCACCTGGGACGGAAGTTCAATGAGAACATATATCAACGGTGTCGAAGTAGCCAGTTGCACCAATGAAGTCGCTATAGCTAACGCCAAAGGAACGCATCCGGTAGGAAAGTACGCTGGTGCTTCATATTATTTCAACGGTCTAACTGGTGACATTAAGGTTTACGATGAATCAATGTCAGCTTTTGAAGTCAGCGAAAATTATAATATTTCCAAGACATACTATAAGCTCTAATTGATATTTTGTACTAAATTATTTTTGTAGCCTATACTAATCAGTCTTTATAAGTTGCAGAGCCACTAAATACGGGTAACTCCGCTGATTAGAAAACTTACTGTCTTTAACTTCGAATTCAATTTTCTCTAAATCTGCTGTCTTTAGATAATCGCGATATCCCTCAATCAGCGGCCACAAGTCCATGACTGACTTACTCGCCAGCCAAAACTGTCCGACAATTTTTATCCATATCTTGACCAATACGTAGCCAGCTAATAGATAAAATGGAAACAGTATTTGCATCAAGCTGACGGATATCATAAGACCCACGTATAGCGACTCGACCGTCAAGGGACGTATTGGCATTTCGTTATACATTACACCTAATGCAGTAAACAGAAAAATGGGCCAGCTACCTATTATCAGACTAATTAGACCAACTCTCTTGGCTAACTCAGGAAACTTGTTCTTTATTTTTAATCCACGATATAACAGCGATTCCCGTAAACTACGTTCAAATCTTTTAACCAAAGCTGCTTTGTTGGCGGCATCAACTGAATCGTGATATATTATTGCCGTCTTTTCATAATCTAATAATCCTTGACAGGCTACTGGGTCTACAGCTATTAGTATGGGGCTCTGGGGTTGTTTTTTAACGATTCCACGTTGTATCAGATCAATAATAGTAGCTTCAATCTCCACTAGACCAGAGTCTATGTCATACAGATAACCGACTTGAGCTGGTGACAAATTCATAGGTGGATCGTACTGAGCTACAATCGTTTCAGAAGTTAGCCTATTATGTTTTTCTGCCTGGCGTTTAATTGACGCGACTGCTAGCAGTGCTGGCAGCATCAACAAGGCGATACACCCTACAAAAACAGTGGCTATGACTACTAGAATCAGAAGTGACAACATTAACAATACTATACCACGGCGACTAATGATAAATCTAAACGTTTATGCTAAACTTTGTTTAATATGAATAAACGGTCTGGTTTCACGATTGTTGAATTATTAGTGGTAATAGTTGTAATCGGTATCCTTGCCGCAGTCGTCATAGTCAGTTATTCGGGTATATCTAGAAAAGCGATTATATCCACTCTCCAGTCCGATTTAGATAGTGCGTCAAAACAGATAAAAATCGCCTATACAGTAAACGGTCAAAACCCGACTACCACCTCAACTGATTGTACTACCTCTCCAGATACTAGTACTAATAAATGTTTGAAGTTGAGTCCAGGCAATAGCCAGAACAACTATAGAACCAGTAATACATCGTCACCATCATTCTACATTGAATTAGTTAATGGGTCCGAGTGTTATGCCATAGCTGATGACTCATCACCAAGTACATGCACAGGATACCCAACTATAAGAATTGGCTCACAAACCTGGATGCAATATAACCTTAATGTCGGAACTAGGGTTGATGCTGCTGGCTTACAAACTGTCGGACAGAAGTGGTGTTACGGTAATAACGAACAAAATTGCACTGATTATGGTGGGCTCTATCAATGGGACCTCATAAAAACGTCAGGTGGGGCAGGTCAAACGGATATATGCCCCGCTGGGTTCCACGTACCAACTAGGACCGAACTTAACGTTACATTAGTAAACTATTTAGGGGGGCCAAGCGTGGCAGGTGGTATCCTGAAAGAGACTGGTACAACCCACTGGAATAGTGTGAATGTTGGAGCAAGTGACATGAGTGGCCTCAGACTAGTTGGAGGAGGTGAATGGGCATCTGGAGCTTTTTCGAACCTGAAAGTCTACGGAAACTACTGGACTGGTACTCAGACAAACGCGACGTATGCTTATGACGTACACACACTAAATGGTTTCACTTCTAGTTTTGAGAACTCCATAGATAAGACCGTCGCAATGTCTGTACGTTGCATAAAAAATTAATTGTCCAAAATAAACTAATTATTTACATAAACTCTTTGTGTTTATGCTAAGCTTATAATATCATGAAAAAACAATCTGGTTTTACGATTGTCGAGTTACTTGTAGTTATCGTGGTTATCGGTGTATTAGCAGCCATCACTTTAGTTACTTACGGTGGCGTTTCTAGTAAAGCCGATGTTGCCTCTATGCAGTCTGACCTGTCGTCGGCTAATACTAAATTAAAGATGTACTATGCAGAGATTGGAACATATCCGACCTCAAATGTCTGCCCAACACCGGGCTCGGATCAAATATGCTTGAATTCTAGTCCTGGCACGACTTACCTATACTCCAGTACAGCACCATACAGCACATTTTCATTGGTCGCAACTAGAAACAATAGGAAATATTATATTGACGAAAACACCACTCCTTCACTATATCAACCCGCCTCTGGCGGTGTTGTGTCTGATTCCGGTGGTATCAGAACTCATACTTTCACTTCAAACGGTACACTATCAATCATAATCCCAGTCAATATTGATATTGCGATATATGGCAGCGGTGGTGGAGGTGGGGGTGGAACCTGCGGTACGCCAGCAGCAGATAGTGGCACTGGTGGCGGTACGACGACTTTAACTTATAATAGCGTAAATTACATTGCTTACGGTGGCGGTGGTGGCGAAGGAGCAAGCAACTATACCGACGGTTTTTATGGTAGTAATGGTGGCACGAGTGGCAATTCCGGTTGGTTAACTGGATTAGCGGATAATGGCGGCGCGAGTGGCCCTGGAACAGAAGCCAGTGGCGGTGTTGGAGGGCCTGGCGGTAAATTATACAAAAATGGAGTCAGCCTTACTAAAGGCCAGGTGTTGACAATATCTCTAAGTGGAGTTGGTGGATCGGGTGGTGCTGGTACTGGCGTGTGTAACGGTAGTAACTCTGGTAGCGCTGGTGGCAGCGGTGGAAATGGTTATGTTACGTTCAAATATGCATACTAAAGGTTTTACGATTGTAGAATTATTAGTAGTGATAGTGGTCATCGGCATTCTAGCGGCGATAACAATTGTTAGCTATTCGGGTATAAGCCAAAAAGCAGTAGTTTCCAGCATCCAATCAGACCTTTCCAACGCTTCTAAGAAGTTGAAGTTATTTGAAGTGATGAATGGCTCATACCCAGAAACAATAAATTGTACCGTAGCCGACAGCTCGACCAATATTTGCATAAGATCTAGCGGGAGCAATAGCTTCGCCGCGTACGGTGCTAACAATACAGCGTCAAAGTCTTTCTATCTCCAGTCAAAAAACGGCACTACTTGCTACAGTATAACCAACGACTCTACTCCTGTAGCATCGTGCGTTTGGCTGCCTGGACGCACAGGAACTGCCATGAGCGGTAAATTAGTTTACTATCAGAATCTAGCCAGCACAGCTTATACATGGGGACCAGTTGGACAAACGTGTCCAAGCACACACTGCGCGACTAATGTAGATCCAGGTAACCCGACGTATAACTCATTACTCGCCGACAACTCGATAAGTTTCACTTCATATCCAGCCAGGGACGCATGTAAAACTGATGGTGGCAGATTGCCAACAATAAGTGAGTTGGCCGAACTTTACACTAGAAAAAATAGCGGTGACTATGGCGACAACTTTGGCACCAGTTTTTACCTAAGCTCTGCCGAGTATGATAGCAACAATAACTACGCACTGCAGTATAGCTTTAACACTGGCAATCCTAGTATAAAAGCAAAAAACTCTGGCGGCGCGAGTATCCGCTGCGTTAGATAGTATAGATGCTTGCTGCGTTTTACAAACTACTCGTAAGCATGTGCATTATGCTATGCTTAAAATAACGCTATGCCAGTAGACTACACAAAACATATGTGGCTTTATGTCCTGAAATTGGAACAGGGTAAATATTATGTGGGTGTAACAAGCAAGACACCTGAAGAACGTATGAGCGAGTTGTTGAATGATTACATCGGTGCCCAGTGGACTCGAAACTACAAACCAGACAGCATAGTCTACAAGAAGTATATGGGTAATGTATCGATGGTCGAGGCCGAGAAACTAGAAAACGAGACCGTCCGAGAATATATGACGAAGTATGGATTAGACAATGTCCGAGGTGGGGATCTCAGTTATACCGGCAAATATGTCCGCATAGGAAACCAGTTCCTAGAGATTGACTGGAAAGACTTAAGTGCTATTCCAATACTATTACTAATCGTCATATTCCTGTTTATGTGGATGTATTTCTCGTCGAAATAGCAACTGTTATCCAAACACTGTATAATACTATTACATGCCTGAAATTAGAAAAAGGGGATTAGAGCTAGAGCCACAATACAAGGCCGTGCTTGCCATTAGAAGTCGAAGTATCGACGGATTATTTAGTTTTCTATCATTATGGACTTTGGTGATAACTTTCATGTTGGGTTATCTGAAAAACGACTACACTGCCGCAATATTAGCTTTGACACTATTTATCCAACCTGTAATATTGATATTTATCCTTTACCGGTTTGTATCTAACCGCGTATTCGAATTCTATCGTGAAGCAGGATCGTTATACTTGCTCCGTCTAGTCGGTGTAGCGTTTGGATTGGTCGCGGGCGTGGCGTTAGGTGCGATTGTAGTTGCATTACCCGAGATAGTAGGCTTCACAGAGTTGAATATACTTGGTGTACATTTATCCATGTTTCTAGTGGCCTGTATGCTCACTACTCCAGCAATCGTCTACTTCGGCATAGATATTGCCGACCATGTCTACGTCAAGTTGAATAAAGGCAAGAGCGTACCAGACTACGAGTAGGTCTAGCGTGATTAACTAGCGTCTGAAATTTAGTATTTTATCAACCATCTCACCTGTCACGTGGTATTTTTCGTTGGCTAGACCGATTGAAGACATCTTTCCCCATAATTTAGTGTCCTCACTGTGAAAATCCGACCCCCCGCTAATCAATAAGTTATTGTCGTTAGCAAATCGACAGAACTCTTCAACCATATCAAACTGCTTATCACCATCACTCTTATTGTATTGTATGTTAATAGCCTCGACGCCATCAAAGCCATTGCGCAGTATGAGCGATATCATATCCTCCATTCCTAGGCCACGCATGACGTTAAAACTTGGGTGTGCACAGATTGCGACACCGCCCGCGTTCTTTATAATCTGCACTGCTTGAGCAGTGTTTAATCTTTTATCGTTATCTATGAAGGCCGGCTTGCCCTTAATTAGATAATCTTCTATAAACCTTCCTTGAAGTGGTATCGCGCCATACTTATCAATAAAAAACTGTTTGTTGTCTGGGTTAGCGACTACGTCATGCCCAATATGGTTTTTTGTGACAGTGGCGTCAGACGACAAGAGTTTATCAACCCTAAGCTTAACTCCCAATTGCGCTAACTTATCACCGACACCTAGCACTAGAGCACGGCGTTGACTTTCTATGCTGTCACATGTCTTATTCAAATCTAAATTATTTATATCTATATTCAAACCGACTACGTGAATTTTCTGACCAGTAATGCTGTCAACGGTTGAAAACTCGATTGCGGTTATAAGCTTGATGCCGTAATTTTCTGCAATGGTACTAACATCAGTCTTATAGGCTGCTATGGTATCGTGATCAGCTATCGCAATCACTTTAACGCCGTTGTTAGCAGCGTACTTTATCAGGTCAGCAGGCGAATAGTCACCGTCTGAACAAGATGTATGAGTATGCAGGTCTATTGTGCCAGCTTCCAACTTTCAACCCTTTCAATAAATATATCCCTAGTCGGCTCGTGTTCAAGCAAAACACGGGCGTGCTTGCTTTTACTGGCCGCTATTTCAAGTATATCGTGGGGTGGAATTTGTTCAACAATACGTCGCCTTGCTAAGTCGACTTTTTCGAGTATTTCGGGGTCGCATACACTACTGTCGAATGTGCCGCTGAAAACGAAATCAAACCAAAAACAAATCTCGGTATTTTGCATCCAACTGTGATACATCGACATTATCTCGACCGACGGGTTAAATTCACCTTTACCGAGTTGTTCCATGGCTTCTAAAAAGCTATTAGTCGATATGACATGCATATCCGCCGGGAAGTAACTATCCACCGTGCCGTTAGTCAAACCGTCGAAAGTTCTGTCGACGCGCTGTAGTGTCTCTAGTACGTCGTGATCAGATTGGTGAAAGCCGTTGAGCTTGGAAACACTTTGTATTCTATCTAAAACATCAGCTGATATATCGTCTGCAATTATAAACAAATCGATGTCGGGCATGATTTTTAGGATATCCCTTGGTTTAACAGGCGATTGTTCGCATTCCTTGCAAACATCACGGTGATGTTGCGTCACCGGCTGACAACTAGAACATATCCAGGCGGTATGACCAAGCGACTTAGCCACTTCAACCTTATCGATGAACCTGTCTGAGCACTTTATAAACTCCGGGTTTGAAACCAATAGCCCATCCGAACCTCTGGAGTGGAAAGGGAAACCAATTCCAAATCCACCCCTTATACCAGGTACTTGAGATTTTAATTCAGATATAATATTCCAAGCCATTTCAACAGTCTTGTCGCCGTTATTATCAACCGAACCAGTCAAATAATCCTGATTTTTTCGGGAAATACTAACCAAGCTGTCGAGGTTCGAGAACTCATTCATAACTGAGGCGATTATAATACTGCCGTTCAGGTTTGTCTAAGGTGATAATTACAACTAACTGATTTGACCAGTCAATAGGAAGAAGAATAATGCCAGTACCACTAAAGTAACGGCGACGAATGTAACCCTCACAACCAGATTAGATAGTCGGCCATTTTTGTATTGACCCATAATAGTAGGATTGTTGCCAATGCGGGTTATCATCCAAATTAACGGCACAGAAGCTACGCCGTTAAATACCGCCGTAAAGACGAGTGCTTGAATTGGATCGATGCCGATAAGATTGATAACCAGTCCAACTATTGTTGCCACTATAATAACCATGTAAAAACCGACGGCTTTACTAAATTTGCGATATAAACCCTCTCGCCATCCCAACATCTCACTAATGGCATAAGCCGATGAACCCGCCAGCACCGGTACAGCCAATAGTCCTATACCTATAATACCTACCGAGAATATTATCTTTGCAACCAGGCCCGCTGACGGGAAACTATGCACTAACGGCTCAAGCGCCCGCGCGGCATCTGCAGCATTACTTATAGTGTGAATATTATTGCTATATAACACAGAGGCGCAGGCTACTACTATAAACCAGGCTGATACTACGGTTAATGTCATGCCCAACAGATTATCTAGACGGACATTCTTTAAATATCTGAAAGTTAACTTTGGACCAACATTATTCTTATTAATATTCAGCCGGTGGTGAGTAATTTCTTCCTCAACCACCTCAGATGTGTCCCAAAAAAACAGGTACGGTGAAATTGTCGTGCCGACAATTCCCACCAATATATAAATAGTGGTTGCATTAATAGTCGGAGCGACCGCAAAGGTGTGTCTCAATAAATTTATCCAGTCTTGTCCTACTAGAATCGCGGTAATTGGGTAGGCAAATAATGAAATAGCCAGCCATTTCAGTATCTTGGCGTAACGTTTATACCGGACTAACAGTACCAATAGTACTATGATCA
>DAISKS010000019.1:0-2196 GCA_036820845.1 Candidatus Saccharimonadota bacterium | reverse complement strand
AGTATCTTGGCGTAACGTTTATACCGGACTAACAGTACCAATAGTACTATGATCACGGCATATGCGACTGCCAAGAGGACGTATGGTAAATCTACGAATAATTGTGTAGTTGATGCCATGGCTCCTAGGTCGGCGCCAATGTTAATCGTATTCGCTACGACGACTAACAACACGCACATGTACAACAATTTACGGCTATAGTTTTCTTTGATAACCGTTGCCAGGCCCTTACCAGTCACCGCACCAATGCGCGAACATGATTCCTGGATTGAAATTAGTAACGGATACATAACAGGAAAGGCCCATAAGAAACCTAGTCCAAAGCCTGCACCGGCTTGCGAGTATGTAATAATACCCGACGGGTCGTCATCGGCTGCACCAGTTATAATACCTGGGCCCAATATCCTCAAAAATCGGCTAAAATGCGACCTGTGAGCCATATGTTTAGCTATATTTTTGTTATGGCTAGTTGTTTTAGTACTAGTAACGGACTTTGGCATGACGTTTAATCAAATATCTATTCAATGCTTATGTTTTTAACTGTAATTAGCATACTACAGTTGTGTTTATAATCATAATACCAATAGAACCTATTTAGGATTTTTTGACAAATCAGTTATAATGTCATATATGAGTTCAGTGGACACGAATAAACCACATCTGATAATCACGGTCGGTATACCTGGATCAGGAAAAAGTTTCATAGCTAGTCATTTCGCTAACACTTTTCATGCGCCAATTATTAGTGATGAACGGGTCAGGCAATTAGCATTCGGCACGCCGACATATACCAAAGATGAAGATGCGATTATTAATCAGTTATTGCGCCATCTGTTAACAGAAGTCATGAAAACCGAGCGAACCATAGTCTTTGATGGCAATACTATCTCGCGAGCTGAGCGCAGCCAGATAGCGAAATTAGCCAAGGAAGCTGGCTATGATCCTTTGTTCGTGTGGGTCCAGACCGACCTATCCACTTCAAAGCAGCGCGCGATGAGTCCTTCTAGGGGCGACATGGCGTTAAATGACGAAACATTCGATGGCCGCGTCAAGCAGTTCTCGCCACCACACGCAACCGAGAAACCGATAGTCATAAGTGGTAAACATACCTATGCCACGCAATTAAAAATCATTCTGCGACACCTAGCGCAGCCAGCTGATGAAGCCAAGGTAAAGACTAATCCCGTCACCAGGCCACCACTGAAACGCACATTTCTGATACGGTAATTGCCAGTATGCCTGTAATCCAAGATGAGGAATTCGGTAAAATCACAATCCGACGCAGCCCTCAGGCGACTCAGGTTAGGATAAGAGTAGCGCCTGATGGTAGCTTGCGTGCATCCATTCCGATGTATGCGCCGTTACGCTTGGTGAAATATCTACTAAAAACCTCTCGAAGTGAGTTGCGTGAAATGCTACAAAAAGCCAAACCAACTTATGAATATGAAAACGGGATGCCAGTTGGCAAAAGCCACACGCTTATCATCCACCATATTCATTCACCAAATCTTAAGGTAGTCAGACATGGTCTACAAATTATCGTCGATCTACCAATTGGCATGAATCTATCTGATAGCAAAGTGGCTGACGCAATTCGTGAAGTGACCATAAAGGCACTGAGAGTAGAGGCAAAAAGCTATCTACCCAAACGTCTAGAATTTTTATCCATGAAATACGGCTATAAATATAACAAGGTTCGTTTTTCGCACGCCGGCGGACGATGGGGAAGCTGCAGTAGTAGCGGAACTATCAGTTTGAACATAGCTCTCATGAAATTGCCCTTCGAACTAATCGACTACGTCATCATACACGAAATCAGTCACACTGAACAAATGAACCATAGTGATGAGTTCTGGTCACTAGTCGAACAGGCCGATCCTAACTATATGACTCACCGTAAGGCGCTCAGGTCACACAGTCCGTCTATATAATTTGAATAATTTGTGTAATAATTAAGCACAAGATGAATAAGGGTGGTAAATTTACAAAGCCAGTTTCCGCCGACACTTTCCGATATGCCGGTTTATTTGTGCCCTCAGGCTTAGCACTTTATGGCTTGTTGTTGCTGTTTTACCCAGACCTGTCGCCTAGACCAGTTAGTATCGAGGCTATTTTCACTATTACAGCTTGTTGGTTAGTGGTAGCCCTAATCCAATTCTTTTCCCGACGACCGACTCAATTTATATCAGCGCTCTT
>DAISKS010000018.1:0-12178 GCA_036820845.1 Candidatus Saccharimonadota bacterium | reverse complement strand
TTCAGACATGAACGAACCCTTTTATAGAAGTGATACCAAGGTTGCTGTAATAGGCGGGGGGACTGGTAGTTTCACTATTCTTTCGGCATTAAAAAACCACACCAAGCAAATAGCCGCACTTGTAAATATGTCAGATGACGGCGGTAGTACCGGTGTTCTACGTGATGAATTCGGCGTACTGCCACCAGGTGATATTAGACAGTGTTTGATTGCTCTTAGCGATTCGCCGAAAATACGCGATTTATTTGAGTACCGATTTACCGAAGGTGCTATGAAAGGTCATTCATTCGGCAATATACTACTGGCGGCTTTAGAAAAAACATCTGGCAATTACTCAGAGGCGGTTGAAACAGCATCAGCTATTCTAAGGATTAGTGGTGTAGTAATTCCATCAACATTAGACAACGTCCGGCTCAAGATGGAGTGGCCCGAGGCGAGTCTGGTACTTAAGGGTGAGCGGGTAATTGACGCCAATTACTTCAAATACGACCCAAGGCGAGCTAATTTATCACTTGAACCAGAGGCAACCGCCAATCCATTAGCGGTCAAGGCCATCAAAGAGGCAGATGTAGTAGTGATTGCTCCTGGTGATTTATATACATCGATTGGTCCACTATTGGTTATCGACGGTATTCGACAAGCTCTAAGGGAGACTAAAGCAAAAAAAGTGTACGTCTGTAATTTAGTCACTAAAGAAGGTCAAACGACCGGCTTCAGTGTGGCGGATCATGCTAGTGAAATAGAGCGGTTAGCTGGCGGAATAGTGTTGGACTACGTTTTATATAATAAGCAGCGACCGACTAGGGACTTGGCGAGGAAGTATAAGGACGAGAATGCTTTCTTGGTTAAAATTAATGAACGTGAGTTGTTAGGGTCTGGTTACCGAGCTATATCTGGCGATTTTCTCGGTGAGCTTGCTCCAAGGCGACGTAAGGATATCTTCGCCGTAAAACGGTCTTTGATACGTCACGATGCTGAAGCGGTGGTGAAGACAATTATGTCTCTTGCTAAATAATTGATGTGAAGCATAAAATACAAGTATATTGTTAGCGTACCTAATCTGTTATCGGTAGGATTTATCCACAAAACTGTGAATAACTTGCTTATGTCTATTAATTCCAGAAAAATTAGGTATTGTAGTGAGTAGTAGTGGGTAGTATAGTTAAGCTAGTGGAAAAAAGTGGGTAACACCACCACAAAACAAACACCACTAAAAAACATTAAAAAATAACCTAAGCGGAGCCCGAGAAGCACAATTATGGCCAGCATAGATTATTTCGAACGAAAGCTTGATGACAAGCGTCGGTTAACCATACCGACTGAGCTTCGAAATGAATTTGCTACCGGTGTTGTGATTACTCGCGGTTTTGGCAAGTATCTTCACCTCTATCCAAAACAGGTTTGGGAGAGGGAAGTCGAACCCGCCCTGGGTGGCAATATCTTTGATGAAAGAGTTGCTGACCTCACAGTTAAATTCAGGCGCGGCAAGACCGAAGCAGATCTTGACCAAAAACAGGGCCGAGTGACAATTGAGCAGCACCTGCTTGATTATTCAGGTATCCAGCGCGAGCTAATTGCCGTGCGAGTAGGGTCATACTGGCGAGTTATGACACCGGATACTGAATTTTAGGTTATAGTCCGCAGCACTTTAAAAATTTGATGTAGTAAAATTAAGAAAACTCTCGAGATCAACTATCTGGTAGTTTGGGCAGTGGGCCACGACGCCACCATAAAAAAGTCGCGTACCTTGTTCAAAAAAACACCTCCCAAAAAAACTCCACCTCACACATAAGTCTCTCAACCTAGTGATAATCTGTGATTGCCATAGGCAGCCACTAATCACTATGGAAACTTATCAAAAACAAACACAACTATAAAAACAAAAACGCCTAAACTACTGGTTAGGTGATCTCGAACAGTAAGCCATGCTATCATGGAAACTGATGAGTATAAAAGAACATCCACCACAAGATTTACATGTTCCGGTTTTACTAGATTCAACGTTGCAACTATTAAGCCCAAAGCAGGGAGAGAATTATCTCGACCTGACGGCGGGTTACGGTGGCCATGCAACAGAGATTCTGGCAAAAACTGAAAACTATACCGAGTCCGTCTTGGTTGATCGCGATGATTACGCCATCGAGCGTTTGGAATCGTTTTCTGACCGAGGGACAAGGTTATTGCATACCGATTTTCTGACGGCTGCCAAACAGCTGAAGGAAGAGGGGAGCAAATTTGACATCGTATTAATCGACCTGGGGGTGTCGTCACCACAGCTCGACCAAAGCGAGCGAGGGTTTTCCTTTACAAATAGTGGTCCGCTAGACATGCGTATGGATCGAAGGCAGAATAGTACGGCAGAAATGCTGGTCAACACAGCTTCTTTCGATGAATTAACGCGTATCATTAATCAATATGGCGAAGAGCCAATTGGTCAAGCAAGGACGATAGCCTCTGCAATTGTCTCGAATAGACCATTGTCGACAACTAAGGAACTCGCAGACCTGGTTAAGCAAAACCATCGTGGCAAGTGGAAAAAAACCCACCCAGCCACCCGCACCTTCCAAGCACTCCGGATTGCAGTCAACGATGAGCTAAAACTCATTGAGGACATGCTGCCTATCTTGCCCGACCTGTTAAAAGCAGGCGGGCGAGTCGGCATCATCAGCTTTCATAGCCTAGAGGATAAATTGGTCAAGAAATACTTTAAAGACCAATTCGAGTCAGGTTATGAAGCAGATCTGTTGCCGATTACCAAAAAAGCAATCTCTGGCAGTGATTATGATGTTCACAACCCGCGATCGCGTAGCGCAAGACTACGTGCCGCAGTGAAAAAATAAAAAACAAAAAAGAAAGGGCAAAACACCATGCCAATTCACATTCCGGTACAATATACCGACAAACCACAAGTAGTTAACGTTCGCGTTAAATAATCGTCGCCGGCCGGCCTCGCCCTTAACGGGCGAGGCTAAAACATAAACAAACATAAACAAGAATCCACCACAATGTCATATCAACGCAGCGTAGCTTATACAAGTCGCCGACAACAGAATTGGTCACGTAACCAGAATACTGTTGCCTTCGCATCATCGATCAAACTCGGCCCAGTTGCTCATACAGTACTAGTCGCTCTTATGATTACTGTACTTGGTTTGATATACCTGACACAGGCAACAAAAACTACCAGTTATGATTATGAGACCTCGAAAATTGATAACCAGATTGCCGAATTAGACAAAGAAAAGAATGATTTACAAGTCGAGAACGCCCGCTTGACAGCGCTTGAGAATATCAAGAAGAGTAGTGTGGCCTCGACTATGACTGCGCCTACTTCAACTGACTACGCGCAGTAGACAAACTATTATGAACCTAGAATTGCAACACGGTAGCCGATCTAGAATACTAGCGGCTTTTCTAATTGGACTGATGTCTATATTTGTGTTGCGTCTATTTTATCTACAGATTATTCAACACGGGTTATATACAAGATTAGCTAATGCCGAACAGCTCAAACGCCTGACTATACCAGCCAAGCGCGGGTTAATTTATGCGTTAGATGGTAAAACACCTGTGCCACTGGTTATGAACCAGACAGTTTATACTGTTTTCGCCGATCCGAAAATAACAACTGACGACGAGAAAATCATCGACGCTATCCGCGATATTGCCGGTGGTAATGCTCGACCAAAACTCAAGGAATTATTAGATAAAAAAAGCAGCCGCTATCAAATATTGGCCACAAGGATCTCCCGCCTACAGGCTGATAAGATTAAGGCAAAGAAACTTAAGGGAATTGGTTTCCAAGAACAAACACAACGTGTCTATCCAGAGGGCTCATTGGCGGCTCAGACGCTTGGATTTGTTAACTATGAAGGCAAGCCTAGCTATGGTATCGAAAGCGGGCTCAATAAGCGCCTGAGTGGTAAAGATGGCCTCTTGCAGTCGGTAACTGATGTCAGTGATGTCCCGCTAACAATAGGTGATAGAAATATAGATAGACCAGCAGTGGATGGTGATAATATTGTCCTGTCAATCGACAGGAATATCCAATCGAGGCTGGAGCAGGCATTGGTTGACGGACTGAAGCGTACCGGGGCTACTAGAGCAAGTGCTATAGCTGTTGATCCTAATAGCGGCAGGGTATTAGCGATGGCAAATCTGCCAAGTTATGATCCATCCAAGTTTTTTGATGTCAAAGACGCGGCAGCTTTCAATAATAATGTGATATCAACGCCGTATGAGCCAGGTTCAGATATGAAAACATTAACGATGGCGACCGGTATTGATAAGGGAGTGGTACGACCTGAGGATACATATGTAAACACCGACTCGATTCAAGTTGATGACCGAGTTATCACTAACGCATACAAGGGTCAAACCGGTACAATTACATTCCAGCACGCACTCAACTGGTCGCTTAATACTGGTTTTGTCACTGTTGCCGAGAGATTGGGTGACGGTAATAATATTACTCGTCAGGCTAGGGATACGATGTATGATTATTTCTATAACAAATTTAGACTCGGTCAGTTTACTGATATCGAGGTTGCTGGTGAGGCAAAGGGTACGATTATTCCGCCCACCGAAGCCGATGGTAATGCCGTGCGTTACTCAAATATGGCTTTCGGACAGGGACTAGATGCTACAATGATTCAGGTTGCGTCAGCCTTTTGTCCAATAGTTAATGGCGGTTATTATTACAAACCGACAGTTGTGGCAGGTGTAATGGACAAGGATGGTAAATATATTACTGACAAAATCAAAGCCCCTACCCAGATAATTAAAGAGTCCACCGCCAATCAGGTTAAGGAGATGACTCATATAGCTAGATCAACATTTTTTGCATCAGTCGACAAATCCGGCTTTTACGTCGGCGGTAAGACAGGTACCTCACAGGTTATAAAGAACGGTGTATATTCAGATGATGAAACTGTCGGTACCTATCTGGGCTATGGCGGTAACAGTGATCGGTCTGAGTATGTCATAATGGTACAGGTATCAGGCGACCATATGCAGATGCAGGGCGCGATGCATGCCATGCCGATTTTCACTGATATTTCGAATTGGATGTTGGATTATTTAAGCGTAAAACCGAAAGGATAAAATATGAACTTCACGTTACAACAGCTGTCACAAGAGCTAACTGGCACGTTTCTACTGAGTGTATGGGCATTTCTGTTGTCGATGATGCTGACGCCAGTTTTCACCTATGCAGCCTATCGCTATAAGTTCTGGAAAAAACAGCGCACCGTCAGTACAACTGGTGAGAAACTGAAAGTATTCACGAAACTGCACGCTGACAAGTTCAAGCGTAATATTCCTACTATGGCCGGCGCGATTTTTGTTATTTCAATTGCGACGATAACTCTTGGCCTAAATCTCAACAGGGGACAGACATGGTTACCACTAGCAGCGCTATTAGGTGGTGCATTCGTCGGTTTATTAGACGACATTATAAATATTACTGGTAACGGTAAGGGCGTAGCGGGCATGCGTTCAGGTCTGAAATTTACCATGATCACGGCTATCGGTGTAGTATTGGGTTGGTTCTTCTTCGCTAGACTTGGTGCAAGTTCTATCCATATTCCATTCCTAGGTGATTTATTTGTCGGGATATGGATAATACCTATATTTACCTTTGCCGTAGTGGCCACTAGTAATGCTGTCAATATCAGCGACGGCCTGGATGGTCTAGCGGGCGGACTATTAGCGTGTAGCTTTATTACTTACGGTATAATTGCCTTGCTTCAGCAACAACTACTACTAGCTGGATTCTGTTTCACTGTTGTTGGTGCGCTACTTAGCTATTTGTGGTTTAATATTTACCCGGCACGGTTTTTTATGGGCGATGTCGGTAGTTTTGCACTAGGCACAGCACTGGGTGTGGTCGCTATGTTGACCAATACTTTGCTTCTTCTGCCTGTCATCGCGGCTGTTTTCGTAGTCGAGGCCGGTTCTAGCTTGATCCAGATTCTTAGTAAGCGATTGTTTCATAAGAAGATTTTTGTGTCAGCACCAATTCACCAGCACCTACAAGCGTCCGGTTGGCCCGAAACCAAGGTAACTATGCGCTTCTGGATTATTGGTGTTGTCGTATCATTTTTCGGTTTACTTCTGGCTTTGGGTGGGGGAAGTATCTAGATGTCTTCAGCCGGGAATAAGGGGTTTTTTACTCGTATTTCCGAGCAGGCCGAGTTTAATGACTTGACGACCGTCAGGCGTCATAAGCCCGACTACACGATTATTCTATACATGGGATTACTAATGCTACTGGGGCTGATTGTTCTTTATGCTATCGGGCCACAACGCGCCAATGTTCTAAACAATGCCTACGGCTATGATTATAGTGGTGAGTATTTCTTTGTTAAACAACTCGCCAGTCTCGCAGCGGCACTGGTGAGTTTTGTATTTATCGCATTTTTACCATACACCTGGATGACCAAGAGGGCGGGTAAGCTGCTGATATTTGCCTTTGGTGCGTGTGCAGCTTTGGCAGTGGCTGGGTTTTTGCACCTGGAAATTGCCCCTCAGTCACTAGGTGCGACCAGGTGGTTTAACTTGGGGCCGTTTGGTAGTTTGCAGCCGGCGGAGTTTTTAAAATTCGCTATGCTTATATTCTGCGCTGGTTTCTTAGGTATTAAAGCTCGTCAAGGTAAACTAAACGACCGCGAACAAACCCTAATACCGCTTGGCATCATAATGGCTCTGGCTGCGTTCTTTATCATAGTCCTACAAAAGGACCTAGGTACTGGTATCGCCCTTGTTGGCATTGTTTCGGCTATGTTATTCGTCGGTGGCATAAATACCCGTAATAGCCTTATGATAGTTGCAATCGTTTTGGGATTGGGCTTACTAGTAGTTGCAACATCGCCACACAGGCTCAGCCGCATCCAGACGTTCATAAAGGGTGATACTACAAGCTCTGACACTGCGGATGACGCCGGTAGTTACCATATCGAGCAGGCTAAGATCGCTATTGGTATGGGTGGGCTGTTTGGCGTTGGCATCGGTAATAGCGTGCAAGCCACTGGTTATCTACCCGAAGCTATTAATGACTCGGTCTTTGCAATTATGGGCGAAACGTTTGGTTTCGTCGGGTTAATGGTTATATTGGCAATATTCTACGCATTGCTAACGCGAATTCTTAAGATCATGGATCATCTAGTTGATATACGCTTGAAATTGCTTGCCGCTGGTGTCTTTGGTTGGTTCGGCGCGCATGTTATCCTTAATATAGCCTCAATGATAGGTATTTTTCCACTGACCGGTATAACATTACCACTACTGAGTTTCGGTGGAACAAGTATGTTATTCATTGCGGCAGCGCTGGGACTGGTGTTCCAGTTATCACATTATACAGTTCACCCATCAAGATTAAAGGAGGCGACTAGTGAGAATTCTAGCAGTCGGCGGGGGATCGGGCGGTCACGTTACGCCGGTCGTCGCAGTTCTACGCGAGGTTAAGCGCAAAAACCCTCAGGCAGAGGTTCGTTTTTGGTGTGACAAAAAATTTGCGTCTCACGCTCGTAATATAATGGCTGAGTTTGATAAATCAATACCAGTATACGTGATTTCAGCTGGTAAATTACGCCGTTTTCACGGTGTATCGGTAATCAAACAGCTACTCTGGCCTTCTTTAGTGTTTAATAACCTTCTTGACGTTTTTAAGGTTATATTTGGTTTCATACAGAGCCTGGTCAGGTTAATTATTTGGCGTCCCAATGTCATTTTTTTAAAAGGAGGTTACGTCTGTTTGCCAGTTGGGCTAGCTGCCCGTTTACTAGGCATCAAGGTTACCATTCATGATTCCGATGCTCATCCGGGTTTGACCAACCGAATTATAAGCCGCTTTGCTAGTGCTATTGCAACAGGTGCACCTTTAGAAAATTATCCATATCCGGCTAGTAAGTCAATGTATGTCGGTATACCGGTCGGACCGGAATTTCATCCTTTTTCTGAGTCAGAACGCCGTAAAGCTCGGGAAAAGTGGGGGATTGCGATTGATAGACCACTCATAGTCATAACTGGTGGTGGGTTAGGTGCTAAGAATATCAATGACGCTGCTGCTGTAGTGATGTCAGACCTTTTGGAGATTGGCTCAGTGGTGTTAGTATCCGGAGACAAACAATACGACGAACTACGCTCACTAACACCGATAAGCAATGATCAGTTCCAGCTTCACGCCTTTATTGCACATGACATGGCAAAGCTACTAGGCGCCGCTGACTTAGTTGTTTCGCGTGCTGGTGCTACCTTTATTATGGAGTTAGCATCACTTGCCAAGCCGACTATACTAGTACCAAATGCTATTTTAACTGGTGGCCACCAGACGAAGAATGCTTCCGTGTATGATAAGCAGGGTGCAGTGGTAGTGATTAACGAGGATGATATGGTTAAGAACCCACAGCTTCTAGCCACTACAATTAAAGATGTTATTGGCGATAAGGACAAGCTTAAGTCGTTGTCGCATAATTTTTCTAGATTTGCTCGCCCCAATGCCGCTCGTGATGTGGCAGAAATGATAATAGCTCAGGTTAAATAGGCTGTCATAACACCGTATATAGCGGTATAATAACGATAAGTAGTATGCGTTTATTCAATAAAAAGCAAAATCACGATATGCCTCGACGTCGCTTCGCTAGTGATGCGCCGAAGCCTTTGGCTAGTAGTCGACTGGAGTATTCGAATAGTTTTCGTCGTAACCGAACAATTACCGGTACTACCTCTAATAATATTGATAGTCCTACGACAAAATTACAACACTTAGAATCAGACAGACAGAATATCCATAATCTATCTAACCATCGTCGTAAGGTTATGATTCTTTTTTCGATAGCAGCTCTGGCGACAATATTAATCTGGTTGCTAGTTAGTAACCTAACAGGAGGGGTGAGTATAGGGGTGTCAGACCCGAATATATCGAGACCCATCGATCAGAAACGATATCAAGATGTTATTCAAGCATATCTAAATGTTAATCCAGCCAGCCGCTTAAACTTCTTTCTAAATCAAGACGACTTAACGTCGTACGTGTCGTCACGATTAGACGAGGTCGAAAAAGTATCAAATCGCGGTATGGATGGTTTGGGAGTGACAAAATTTGTTATTACCCCAAGGAAACCACTTGCTAGCTGGCAGACGGGTAGTAAGCGGTCATTTGTCGATTCCAGCGGGGTGGTATTTGACTTTAACTACTACACCCAACCGTCGGTTCAGATAATCGATAATAGTGGCATCAAAGTATCATCTATCACCTCTATCGCCAGCAAGCGCTTCCTGGGCTTTGTCGGGCGTGCAGTGTCGCTGTCTAAGAGGTATGGCTACACTATAACAGAGGCGGCTATACCGATTAATACTACTCGACAACTCGAGGTCAAGATCCAAGAGGGTAATTATAAGATAAAGCTGTCAGTAGATCGCCCAGCAGGGGAGCAAATCGAGGACATGGCATTTGCTATTCGCTATTTTAATGGTCACAACTTGCACCCACAATACATAGACGTACGCGTTAGCGGCCGTGCATTCTACAAGACATAGACAAAACTCTACTCTATTCTATGTTCTATCTATGTTCTAATTTTAGGTAAATTTGAGTATGATAAAAAATATATATTAACATACATATTGATACAAAAGTCAAATACACGTACTGGGTGGGGATAGAGGAGTGTAAATATAGAAAGTAACAATATGTGGAAAAGTCAAATACCGAGGCCTGCGAGGATCCGCTTGAGCACTCTCAGCAGTTCTGCAATTAAGTACAATCAACGCAGCAAGTAAACGAATACGATATAAAATAACAACGAATAAAAAGTATAGTTATGCGTTATGCGAAGAGCACCACTCCACTGTCATCAGGTTGATGTCAAAAATATAGGTGTTATAAGGACGTATTACTAATCAACTTTGCGTGATATATTTAATGTCGTAAAAGGTATATTGTGCGACGTTAAGCCTATGTACGAATCATGAATGATTAATCATACCTTCCCTTCACTTTTTAAGTCGGTTGCACGTATCCTACTGTGTTCGCATGTGGCCCCACTGTTTTTCATTAGCACCTCCACTTAATTTGGTTACGTATTCGTATTCGATTTTAAATACCTGTTACACGCGAGTTGATTATTGGTCGTCCACTTTATACCATCCAAAATTTATACCACACGCAGTATGTTCCATAAATGTTCTAATTACTCGTATGTATAACGAACTGTTCTTGGCGTAGAGGCGTTGATAGTCGAATTGTTACCGAGTTGTCCATAATCATTTCTGCCCCAGCAGTACGCATAGTTGTCTGATGATTTGACGCATATATGCGATCCACCAGCAGATAGGCTAAATGGCGATGTCTTACCGTTCATTGCCCCAGACATGCTTACTGCTGTTGGCGTTAGACCGTCGTTATTAGTGCCGTCTCCTAGTTGCCCGTAGTCGTTTCTACCCCAACAATATATGCCGTTGTCTGTCGTACCGATACAGTTAAATAAACCACCTCCTAGGCCCAGAGCGGATGCCCCAAGTGTCTTACCGCTCAATGCACCGGATGTGTTTAAGGCTACTGGCACTGAGCTATTATTGGTAGTACCATCCCCCAATTGTCCGTAATTATTCCTGCCCCAGCAATAGACCTTAGGTTCTGTGCTCATGGCGCATGTATGCGACGATCCCAAACCCAGGGAGTTTACGGTTTTACCGGATAAGGCACCTGATGTAGTGACCGAAACAGGCGTCGTACTACCTGCGGTTGTCCCATTTCCAAGCTGTCCATAAGCACCCTGCCCCGTGCAATATAAAACCGTAGTAGAACATGAGTGGGCAGACCCGAGCCTTAGCGGCATGCCATTTCCTCCCATCGCAAGTATCGGTACTAAGCTATTGGTGAGTTGACCATTACCGAATTGGCCGTTCGCATTATTACCCCAGCAATAGACCTGTCCATCGCTAGCATTAGAGCAAGTGGTGTTTGTTATGCCGCTTGCCAGGTCTAGGTTGTTCAAGCTAACTCCACCAAGGCTAGAGCTATCAACAGCTACCGGTACTGAACTGTTATTATTTGTCCCATCACCTAACTGACCTAGTGAATTAGACCCCCAGCAATAGACTTTGGGTTCAGATGTCCTGACGCATGAGTGATTATTGCCGACCCCTAGGTTAACGATAGTCTTACCGTTTAGTGAGCCGGTCATATCTACAGCTACTGGTACTGAACTATTGTTATTTGTCCCATCCCCCAGTTGACCAAAATCATTTTTACCCCAACAATATAACCTGCCACTACTACTGAGGCCACAGGTGTGATAACCGCCCGCTCTGATAAAATTCCAAGTTACTAGTGTGCTAGCTACGTATTGCAGCGGCGATGAGTTATCGCTGACGGCATATATTGTTGATCCGTTCTTAATCCTTAGAGTAAAGCCGGTTGATGTCCCCGAGTAATAATACACTGTATTACCAGAGCTTAGTTTTAGGCATTTATTAGTATTACTATCTGGGGATGCTACGCAGTCGGTTGACACCGTAGTCGGATAGCTACCGTTTTCAACGCTGAATAATTTAAGTATGTTTGATGAGCTAGTTAGGTCGGATTGCAGGGACGCTACTATGGCCTGGCTATTAATGCCACTGTAGCTAACTAGTGATATAGCAGCTAGGACCCCTATAACTACAATTACGACCAAAAGTTCGACAATTGTGAAACCCGAACGATACCTCAACATCTTATCTATATTCTAACACGAGGCTTATGTTAGCTGATAGTTAATGTTTTATCTGTAGAGTGCCATTGTCGGTCTTACTAGCAGTGACCGATTGAGTTACGACCAACTCTGGTGTAAAAGTGGCGGATTCGCTAACCTCCCCTTCTGGAGCATCAGTGACCTTTTTCTTGCGGGTGCGGACGCGTTTGCGTTTGGTCTTAACTTCCTCGCTATCGGCTGAGACAACACTGACGGCGTTCTGTGTGCTCCCGTTATGCAAGCCAATTGAATCGGATATCTCTTGTTCGACCTCAGCGCGTGGGCGACTGAAGTGAGTGCGAGTATTTTCGATAATCCTACCGGTGTTATCAGTCTGTGGGTTAGGTAATGTTAAAGTTGTTCCATTAAAGGCTGGTGCTTTTTCGCCGTTGATTACCATATTAATAACGAAGAAGACTTGCAGGGATTCGACAGCGATGGCT